>CAMYNZ010000023.1:0-6018 GCA_947259865.1 uncultured Desulfobacterales bacterium
TAGTGATTGTCAAAAGAACAATCCGATATAACATTCCGGCAAACCGGCTTTGGCAATGGGTATTTTGAAGCCGACAACCGGAATCAATCCAATTTTGGTTTGCGGTTTTTATAAAGTTTCGCCAGCCGACTGCTGCAAAAATGGCCGTGGCCGGCAAACCAGGAAGGAGACAACCATGTTCGGCATCGGCATGCCAGAAATGATATTGATCCTGGCGATCGCACTTATCGTTATCGGGCCGAAGAAACTGCCGGATCTTGCCAAATCCCTCGGCCGGGCCATGCGCGAATTCAAAAAGGCAACCAGCGAATTTAAGGAAACCATGGACCTCGATAGTGATCTGAAGGAAGTCAAAAATGCCTTTGAGGATATCAACGATGGAATAAAGGGATCATTGACGGATACTGCGGGAGTAGATGATGACGAGAAATTAGAAGCTTTTTCACGAGAGTCGGACGATACGGATACCGAAAAAAAATCAAATACCGGTGACAAAAATGTCGCAGATTTGAATAAAACAGAAAAAGACAATGAACTGTCGGAAGAAGAAATTGATGTTCAAGCGGATGCAGAAATGCTTGACCAAGATCTCCCATCTGATGCTGCAGTCAAAAACAACGGGCCACAAGGATCAGTAAAAAATGGATGAGGAGGGAAAAGCCCCCTTTACCGCTCACCTGGAAGAGCTGAGGAAACGTCTAATTACCTGTTTTATTGCGGTCGGTGTTGGCTTTGCCATATGTTATGGCTTTAAGGAAAAACTGTTTCAAATATTGGTCCGGCCATTGTTGCAGGCTATGAAGACCGGTGAATCGCTGATTTACACCGGTCTTCCCGAGGCTTTTTTCACTTATTTAAAAGTTGCTTTACTATCCGGGTTGATGCTGGCGGCCCCCATCATAATATATCAATTCTGGATGTTTGTGGCCCCTGGCTTATATGAGCGCGAAAAACGAATGATGCTTCCGATAGTTTTTCTTTCCTCGCTTTTTTTTGTGGGCGGCGCCTTGTTCGGTTATTTTATCGTTTTTCCCTGGGGATTTAAGTTCTTTCTGGGTTTTGCCGACGAGCACATCCGGGCGTTGCCCTCCATGAAGGAATATCTGGGTTTTTCGGCCAAGCTGCTGCTGGCCTTCGGGTTTGTTTTTGAACTGCCGCTGGTCATCACGTTTCTGGCCAAACTCGGTCTGGTATCCGTCGATTTTTTGAAAAAAAACCGAAAATACGCCCTGCTGCTGTTTTTCGCCGGCGCGGCTATTTTAACACCTCCGGATGTCGTCACCCAGATCATGATGGCCCTGCCCTTGATGCTTCTGTATGAAATCAGTATTGTGGGCGCCAGAATTTTCGGCAGACCAAAAATTAAGCCAGAGACCAAAAGCGCCGAAAGTTCATAAATTCCTGCCTGCCTGTTTATTAAATCTCACGAACCCCTCGATTCTTTAACACGTTCAGGGGCCGGTGCAATTTTTTTGAGGACAAGATCCCGGGTTATCGCCCGCCCGGCCCCATAGCGGCAACTGCCTTCTATTTTGACGCCTGCCGCTTACAACATCCACCATCGCAAAATCTGACACCCTCGTTTGCCTTTTGGGCGGCTGCAGCCCTGTGCGTTTTAATGGCGTCTGGGGGTTCACCTTGTCTCAAAAAAAATACCCCGGCACTGAACTCGCCGATGCGCAGCAATGCCGGCGAAATGAATTATCTGATATAATATCTGTATGTTATAGTAAAATAGGCCCCATTTTTATCCGGTGTTTATCGTTGACAGAGACTTTTGGACTTGATAAGTAGACCGGGGTTTGGGATAATTCTATACAAGGAAAGAGTTGGAAAGGAGGTTGGAGAGAATCCATGAAAAAACGGTCTCTACTGCTGATAGCAGCCACGGTTGTTATGGCCGCCCTGTTTGCGGCCACCCTGATTTATGCCGGCACGGACGTGAAGGATATCATCGAATTGAAAGACCCGGCCTACAAAAAACATAAAAAAGGGGTCGTAAAATTCGAACACAAAAAGCACCAGAATGACTACGCCCAGAAATATCCGGAATTTTACAAAAATAAATGTGGTGACTGTCACCACGATAAAGACAACAAACCGCTTGCGGGTCTGAAAGAAGGGGACAATGTTCAAAAGTGCATCGAGTGCCACAAGATAGCGTCCGAAATGCCCAAAAAAGACGTCAAAGCGATGCGAGTAAAAAAAGCTTCAAAAAAAGAAATTAAAACCAAAAAATTGGAGTACCATGCCGAGGCCTTGCACTATAATTGCCGGGGCTGCCATCGGCTTTACAACAAGAAGTACAAACCCCAAAAAAAAGCCCCGACAACCTGCGTCAAGTGCCATCCCAAGGTGAAGAAATAATTGCTGAAATTATTGGATTAAAAAGGGTAAACATCCCAGCCGGTGTTTACCCTTTTTTGATAACGACCCCCGCCCAACCACTCTCTGCTGCGGTCCAGACACATTCAAAGTGGGCGGCCCTATAAACCGTCATCAGCCCGGCCAGTTCATGGCACCGAACCCCTGAAAGTACGACGATGCCGTTGGGATTTGTGACGGAATCTATTCGCGCACATAGCTTTGCCAGCGTTGGGGTGCGTAAGTTTGCCAAAACCATGGAAAAAGATGGTTCGATATCTTCTATGGCCTTGTCGGAAATGGTTACGTGAGCCTGCAGGTCATTGATTTTAACATTTTCCCTGGCCTCCGCTATGGCGCAGGAATCAATGTCGATGCCAAGACCCGTTTGTACGCCAAATCCCACGGCGGTTATAACCAAAACACCCGATCCCGTGCCGATATCCAGCACGGTGCTTGCACGGTTCAAACTGAATGGCTTTAATTCCTTTAACGCAAATTCGATCCCTTTTATCGCCAGCCGCGTTGTTGGGTGCCGGCCATCGCCAAAGGAGGCACCGGGTTTAATTTGAATAATGACGTCATGAGGTTTAGAGCGGTACTTGGAGCCCGGTGGTTTGAGTACCACCGAACGCGAAATGCGGACGGGTTTGTTAAAGGATTTTTGTACAAAAGTACATCCGTGCTCATAGGTATAGATCAGTTGCCCCTCGGTGATCAGATCCTTGATCACGGTTTTGATCTGATTTTTTTCCAATCCATAGGTTTGAACCAGAGTCTTTCTTAAACCGACCGGCGTCATTTTGCTGGTAGAGGCTGACACCAATTCAAGAATTCTTTCACTGATAGGTTTAGAGTCAATGATGTTATGTTTTGTGACAGGCTGCATAATCGGAGAAGATGCTGGATGCCGGTCTCTGCCTGCCCGCCATCGGCTTCGCCTTCAGGCGAGGCGGGCGGGGATACTGGTTATTTACAGGTAATTGTCTTTTTTTATCCAGCATCGAGCATCCAGTATCCAGTATCTATTCGCTTTGTCATATAAGTTCGTTTTAAAAATGGTGTCAATGGGGGACCCGTCCTGTCGGGTCAGCAAGATGCCTTTAATTTTTTGTAGCGAATCGCATTGCGCACCAGGGCTGGAGCCCACCCGGGGGTGCCAAGGGCATGGATATGCATATAAGTGGCCAGTACATTTTTATACAGGATACCGTCTCGGTCTTTACTTATACCGGCACCCCTTTTCATCCGGAATACCAGGTTCTTATCGCTTCCGGTCCATTTTGACACCCGGGAATAATGGAATTCGTGACCCTTTATTTCCAGGCCGATTTCATAATACGGATTTTCAGACGCCACCGTTGCAACGGTGTACCCGTGTCCCTGGGGTCGCGGATAAAAATCAAACGCCAATGGCAGAACGCCGGCCATCACGTAGGATTTTCCGGACAGAACCAGTTTTTCTCCCAGATACATCAACCCGCCGCATTCCGCGTAAATGGGTAAACCGTCATCGGCCAGGGCCTTCAGCTCCTGACGGAAACCAATATTTTCAGCCAGCTGTTGTGCATGGGTTTCCGGAAACCCGCCACCAATGTACACGGCATCCACCTCCGGGAATTTTTGACCGGTCAAAGGACTGAAAAAAATCACCTCTGCCCCGGCGGCGGTCAGGGCTTCGATATTTTCCGGATAATAAAACTGAAAAGCGGAATCACGAATGATGCCGATTCTGGGCGGCGGCTGCCCCTTTAGTTTGATAGACGTCTGTACCGGGGCTTTTTTGGCATAATCCCGGTTTTGGTCTTCGGGCGGCAATGGAACTGCAGCCCGCGCAATCTTTGCAATCTCTTCAAGATCTACATGCTGCCTGACAATTTCAGATATGGCCGTGATCGAATCCCGGGCCCAGTCGTGTTCGAATGTCGGAACGAGTCCTAAATGCCGTTCGGGAAAATGTTCTTTGTCCAGCTTGGGTATGGCACCCAGCACCGGTAGATCACAATAGTGTTCGATGCTATCCTGCAGTTTTTTTTGGTGACGCGATCCGGCCACCCGGTTTAATATCACGCCTTTAATCATCACATCGGCATCAAAATGAAGGCAGCCGGATATGATGGCTGCCATTGTACGGGTGATTTTGGTGGAATCGACACACAGAACAACCGGAGACTTCAGCAGTTTTGCAAGTTCGGCCGTACTGGTGCTGCCCTCAAGGTCTATGCCGTCATAAAGCCCGCGATTGCCTTCGATGACCGCAAAATCAGAATCCAAAGAATGGGATAGAAATGACCGGAGATTGTCTTCCTGGTTTAATAGAAAGGAGTCCAGATTAAAACAGGGCCGGCCGGCCGCCAGGGCCAGCCAGCCGGCATCGATATAGTCCGGGCCTTTTTTGAAAGGCGCGATGGTGTGGCCTAACTTTTGCCAGGCAGCAATTATGCCGACGGAAAGTATGGTCTTTCCCGAGCCGCCCCGTAATGCGGCAATTATTATCCTGGGAAATTCCAAATCTATCTGCTGCATGGGGTTCGGTTACAAAATTCGGAACGCGACAGAACCAAAACAATCAAATGCCGAATACAGGCCTAATCCTCGCCTTCGGCGTGCTCCTGTTTACCGGTTCCGGGTAGTCCATACAAAGACGTACTGCCGCTTGACCAGTATTCAAGAACCTGTTCCTGCACCATTTTGTTGATGACTTTTTTAGCCACTCTGGGCTTGGCCTCAAGAATCTTGGCCAGATCATTAAAATAAAATTTAGACTTTGTTTTGAGTTTTTTCTGAATTGCTTCAACTATCTTCTTTTTTGATTCCTCGTAATCCAATTCCATTGTGTGCCTCTTCTTTTTCAATTGCAGAGGGCAAAAATTTGCCCTCTGCAAGTTTTTTTGCGCTTAGAACTTGAATTGTGTGGTTTGGCGCCAGGTGAAATAAGCCGGATCACGGAAATCATCTATTAAATGATGGGTAAACTCGAGTTCACATTTTTCAAAAAACCGCTCCCATCCGATCCGTTCGGCCCATTCCCCAAGGCGTTCGTATTTATTGGCACCCGCAGCATAGGCTTCGACCATATTTTTTATACAATCGGTTGTTTTCGGCCAACGCGGCGGTTCGTTGGGTATAAAGGCCACCACAACCTTGGAGAATTTGGGTGCACTGATGCGGTTGGAGACCTTGCCACCGGCCATAATAACGATACCGTCGCCGACATCGTCGGCCAGCGGCATGCCGGGACACATGGTGTAGCAATTGCCGCAAAACATACAGCGTTCTTCTTTTACAGCCACACTTTTGACCTTTTGCCCACCGACTTCAACCTTGGCCGGTTTAATCGCAGCGGTCGGGCAGGCGGCGATGGCCAGGGGTATCTCGCACATCTTATCCAGATATTCGTGGTCCAGCATGGGCGGTTTGCGGTGATAACCGAGGATTGCAATATCCGAACAATGGACCGCGCCGCACATGTTCAGACAGCAAGCAAGGGAGACGCGCAACTTTGCAGGCAGGCGGTGATCTGTAAAATAATCAAACAATGCATCCATGGTGGCCTTTACCGGACCGGATGCATCCGTTGCCGGGGTGTGGCAGTGAAGCCAGCCCTGGGTGTGCACGATGTTGGTGATTGCCGTGCCGGTGCCGCCCACCGGG
>CAMYNZ010000023.1:6084-23832 GCA_947259865.1 uncultured Desulfobacterales bacterium
GTCGTCCAGCATAAATTCAATGTTATTGCGCGTAGTAAAGCGGACATATCCACTGCAATGCTTATCGGCAATCTCACAAATTTCCCGGATATGCGAGGTGCTCATCAGGCGGCAGCCGCCGCACCTGACAGTGAATACCTTGTCGCCGGATTCCGCCACATGCACCAAAACACCGGGTTTCAGAACATCATGATACAGCCATTTGCCTTTGTTTTTGGCGATAACCGGTGGATAAAAGTCCGTGTATTTTCTCGGGCCGATGTCCGAAATTCTGTCTTCCATCGGTTTGTCAGTATTATAGCCTGAAGAAATAAATGCCATGATCTTACCCCCTATCTCCGATGATATTTTCTGAATTCGTTGATGTCGCGCTGGAATCCACCCTCGACTTCGTCTTCCTTCCAGAAGATGTAGGGGTTGGATCTGGGCTCGGAAACCATTCGCGGATCGGGTTTGATGCCGGTGACTTCCAGCAGCTTCTGGAAACCCTGACGCTTCATGAGCTCGCCAAGCCGTTCGCGGTTTTTGCCTTCTTCCATCCACCAATCCCAGATGTTCTCGATGACCTCCTTGATTTCATCATAGGGCTCTTCCGCTTTGATGAAGGGTACCAGCATGGAGCTCATCTGGGCACCATCTAGAATCGGGGCTTTGGCGCCGACCAGGATGGAAAGGCCCCTGTCCTCACCGATTCTCAGCGCTCTGGGCATAACGTTGATACAGTGCATGCAGCGGTTGCACTCCTTGTCTTCTATCATCAACTTATTGTTTTCCATCCACATACAGTTGGTGGGGCAAAGATCATTTACCTCTTTCTGGATATCAAATGGACCCCAGTCCCGGCCGGAATGGTCACCGGCATTGGGCGGAAGCTCTCCGCCGATATAAGCCTGGACCGCTTCCTGATCGATGCGGATATTGTCGCGCCAGGTACCGATAAAAGCCATGTCGGCCCGGGCAATCGAGGCCACACAACAGTTGGGGCATCCATCAAATTTGAATTTGAATTTATACGGAAATGCCGGCCGGTGGAGTTCGTCCTGATACTCCGTGGTGAGATGATAACACAGAGCGTGGGTGTCGTAACAGGCATATTCACAACGTGCCTGGCCGATGCAGTCCGAGGGTGTTCTCAGGTTAGACCCGGAGCCGCCCAAGTCCTGATTGAGTTTGTGAGTCATCTCATAAAAAATTTCTTCCAGCTGGGGAGTCGTGGTACCGAGAAAAATAATGTCTCCGGTGGATCCGTGCATGTTGGTAATGCCGCTGCCACGAAAATCCCACAGATCAGCGAGTTGACGCAAATATTCGGTGGTATAGAACTTGCCGCTGGGTTGGTTGACCCGCATGGTGTGGAAATGGGCTACACCCGGAAATTGCTCGGGCGCGTCGCAGTATCTTCCGATGACACCGCCGCCATAGCCGAAGACACCGACAATACCGCCGTGTTTCCAGTGTCCCCGCTTGTGCGCGTAGGAAAGTTCCAACACACCCAGAAGGTCTTCAACCACATCCGGGGGAATCTGGAATTCTACTTTTTCTTTGTTTTTTGCCCTGACTTCAGCCTGCTGTTTGAGATCAGACACAAAGCTCGGCCAGGGCCCGCTTTCAAGCTGGTCCAACAACGGGGTTTTATGTTTTGCCATTATTTACCTCCATTTAGTTAAAAATTGTCCGTTCTGCCTGATGTTCAATGGTATCAACACTCTTCTGGAGATCTTTCGGGTCACCTCCTCTCAATATGGGTTTTGTCATTATAGATAATATAAAATGCGTAGCCGATATTTGCAGATCAATAATCAAAGGGGTGATATAAAATTAATCTCAGGCCTTGTCAATAAAAAAGAATCGTTTCACTGCCTTAAGCATGGGATAAAAAACCGGTGGTTATTACACTCTATCTTGTGAATATGATATTTGAGCATGCTTTATATTGTGCCGGGGGTAAAAACGCAGGTGCTGAAACATTTAGGTCCGCATTTTGAAATTATACGGTCCGCTAAAATCATTAATGACCTGACGCAGAACAGCCAGGTGTTTGTGTAAATGCCGCCGGATTAAGGGAACTTCGGGGGCCTGGGGGCAATAGGCGTCTAAAAGGGTGCGGGATACATCCATCAATTCGGATGGGGTATGGTTTGCAAATTGAAGCATAAAGCATACGTCGATCGGTCCCGGCAGCATATCGGTCCCGGGTTTTTGAGCCAGGCCCTCCAGAAATCCTAAAACGGATCCCGGCACAGTGATATCATCGGACCATGCCAGTTCACCGGCACCATCCAGGCGATCCAGCCGCATCCGGATGGTAAGATTTAAAAAGAACACCAGCAGCGCGAACATAATGGTTTCCGTATTTCTGTCCCTGTTTTTGAGCACAGCGTCGTAATTGCGCACGGTGATGAGTTTTACATCGAGCGTGTTATGGTCCAGCTTAACGATGAAATCTCCGGATGCATGCTGCCAGGAAAAGATGTGCGCCGTGGTTTCAACATTGTAGCAGCTGGTTAATATCCGGGAGACTTGCCGGTATAATTCCAGACACTGTTGCTCGGAGAGGTAAAAACCCCCGCGGTCAGGATTCCAAACCCGGATCTTAAGCGTGTTGTCGGTAGGGTCCCGGGACAGGTGAAATTCGTGATACCCGTCAAACCACTCACCCAAAAACATGTCCAGTGTCAAATCTTTTTTTAATGCAATGTCATCCCTGGCGTAAACGTTTGGCAAATAATGACCCTGAATGACTTCATTTAACTTTCCAATAATACCATATTCTTTTTCGATATGGTCTCTGCCCGTCCTGGAAACGGCTACGTTTAATACGAATTTTGTCCGAAAATCAGCCCCGACGACATCGATGCGGGCCGGATGATAAAAAGCACCGTGCTTTTCGAGACACACCCGGATATCCCGGATCTCTTCCGGATTTATGCTGCGCCCTATCCGGTGGGAGACTGCAGCGGATATTAGGTTGTAATGGTTTTTTTTCAGAAATTTCCCAACAGCCTGAAAATAGTCACCATAATTTACGGACAGACCCGATTTGGGGTGCGCAAATCGGCTGGAAGCGTTGCGATGCAGCGGCAGTGGTGATTTCCAGAGGGGGTGGTCACTTGAGAAGTGATTTCTTGATTCGTACAAAAAATAGGAGATTTGGGGTCTGGCGGGCATAAGCACACCGGTAGATGCATGTTGCCGGTGAAGGTTAATGTTATTACCTTGTTTTCTCCAGCATCAAGCATCCAGTATCGAGTATCTAATCACTATGACAAAAACATTAATTCAACTTGAAACGTTGAACTTTGAACCCTGAACCTTTTCGGTTTTGGTTGTCCGGGTTTGGCTATTCGGCCTCCGGTTTTGTGTGTTGTTTTATTTCTGACAATATATCCGCAGCAACCTCATAACCCAGTTTGACGGCTTTTTCACAGTGTTCAGCGGCCCGGTGGTAATCCCCTTTTTCAAGATAGGCGATGGCAAGATTGTTGTGGGCCGGCGCAAAGTTCGATTGAAGTTTTATGGCTTTCAAGCTATTTTCAATGCTTTCGTCGAGCTGTCCTTTCATGAGATAGGCATTGGCTAAATTGGCGAATGCCTGCACGTATCTGAAGTTAAAAGCTGTGGCTCTTTCAAGGTTCTTGATAGCCTCATCGACATTGCCTCGCTGCAGCTCAACAAAACCGATGTTGCCATAACCCTCCGAAAATCCCGGTCTGGTCTTGACGGCCATTTTGTTATGTTCCAAGCAGCCGTCAAGATCTCCGCGCTGCAAACAAATCCCTCCAAGCAATACATATGCCTCGGCCAGACTGGGACTGCATTCCAGGGCCTCAAACAACTCCTTTGCGGCCTCATCATATTTTTTCTGACCCATCAGACCAACGGCCAGGTTATAGTGCGAGGTGCCGCATTCCGGGTTTTGGGCAATTCCGGCGCGCTGCCGGGCGATATAGTCTTCAACGTTTTTTATTTTAGCCATCCGTTCACCCTCGAATAGAATTTTATTATCAACACCAAAAAAGCCACTTATTAAAGCAATGGGTTCTCAAATACAAGACAATAATCATTTTTGGCACCGTATCAACAGACGGTTGTCCAAATCCCTTTTCGCTCCGTCAAAAACGTTTGCGATCAATCTGAGGCACTATGCTTTTTTCTTGACATACAAATTGCTTTTTTCTACCGTTTTTATATACTGCGTATATCATAACACCATTGAAAAGGGGGGAAACCATGTTTACCGGATGTTTCACAGCAATTGCGACACCCTTTAATGAAGACGGGGTTGACTATCATGGACTCGATCATCTCGTAGATTTTCAAATCGAAAACGGAATTTCCGGAATCCTGGCGGTTGGGACTACCGGTGAAAGCCCGGTTCTGAATTGGGATGAGCACAATACCGTTATCGAACGGATCGCCAATAAAACCAGGGATAAATGCATCTGTATTGCCGGAACCGGAAGCAATAATACCCATGAATCTCTTGCGGCAACCAAGCATGCTGCAGCGGTGGGCGCTGATGCGGTGCTGCTGGTGGATCCTTACTACAATGGCCCCAGTTCAATCGAAATCCGTAAAGAGTACGTCGGACCCATAGCCGCAGCATATCCAAATTTGGGGGTAATCCCCTACGTTATACCCGGGCGAACAGGCGCCCAATTATTACCCGAAGACCTGGCGCTGCTTTATAAATCCTTTCCCAATGTAAGCGCGGTAAAAGAGGCCACCGGCAGCATTGAAAATATGAGAAGAACCCGGGAATGCTGTGGACCCGATTTTACGATCTTATCCGGCGATGATCCCATGACCTACCAGATGATGACGGATCCGCAGGTCGGTGCCGCCGGTGTCATCTCGGTGGCATCAAATATAGCCCCGGGGGCCACGAGTCAGATGGTTCGACTACTTGAAGAGGGAGACACCGAGAAAGCCCAGAAATTATTGGAAGCGCTTGACCCTCTTTTTAATCTTGTTACCGTGAAAACGATGGAAAAAACACCCTACGGCGAGGTCGTTTGCCGGGCCCGAAATCCATTGGCCCTGAAAACCCTCATGGCAATTGTGGGTATGCCATCCGGCGGCTGCCGGCAGCCACTGGGAAAAATGACCCTGAACGGTGTGGAAACGGTTCTAAAAGCGGCAAGAACGGTACAAACAAAAAACCCCGAAATTTTTCAGCCGATTTCAGACTTTTTCAGCGTCGACGTTGCCGCTCGTTTGGAAGATCCGACGATCTGGAAAACACTTTACTACGAGGAATATTAATTCTGATTTAGAATCAGATACCATCCGGCTATGACCGGTTTTGCACAGGTTGCTGAAAAACAAACGGCCGTAGGATCGATGATCGGGCGCTTAAGCCCGTCATCGCGTGTCCAATGGCCGTTATTATTTGAGGGTTCGGGGAATTTTCTGAAAAATTAGCTACATGAATCATCAGCGACTGCATCGTGCGAACTCATGCATAAGGCAGCCTAACGAAAGAACAGCGTTTGAACATTAAACATTAGGCAAGAGGCTAAATCAACAGCGTACACCCAAACAACATATAGGTTACAAACTGTTCATTCGCAAGGCTCCCTAATGCATTCAGACAGCGCACGATTTCGCTGCTGATAATTCATTCCGCTAGCATTGCTGCACATCGACGAGTTCAGGGGTCGGGGTATTTTTTTTGAGACAAGATGAACCCCCGAAGCTCTTAAAGCATACAGGGCTGCTGCCGCCAAAAAGGCAAACTGCGGTGCCAGTTTCTGCGATGGCGGATATTGTAAGGGGCAGGCGATAAAATAGAAGGCGGTTGCCGCTGCTGGGCCCGGCAAACAACAACCCGGGATTTTGTCCTCTAAAAAATTGCCCCGGCCCCTGAACTGGTTCATAATTGGGTGCCCGTGGGGTTCACACCGATTTCCGGTCGCCTTGCCCGGCGGCAGACTCCTGGACTTTGAAATCACCCTGCTTGAATAAAAGCCATTTCAGCCACTTCATGCCGAATTGCAACAAAGCGATTTCATCTGATTTGATTTTTTCTGCCGTCGTGGGATCGATATCGTAACGACTCAGAAAAGAACTTTCAAAAACAAATTCCTTGAACTTGTCAATATTGTAGCTGGCCAGGAAAAACATCTTCTTGGCCTGCTCGGTAAGTTTAATATTCGGTGGAAACGACCGTTTGCGCACCAATAATTCCGTCCATTCGGCATTGATGTCGTCATGGACATCAACTCCCTGATCCTTTCTCCATTCTCGAACTGTCCAGTCTTTGTCCTCTGCAAAACCAAGGCAGTGGGGTTCGTTGACAAAAAAATAGAACCCCTGGTCGTCTGTATCTTCCTTATGACTGAGGGACGCCACTCCCAGGGGGTAATAACGACAGGTCGTCGGGCGATCCGAATAGACAATACACCCCTCATCCCTGACAAACGGGCATAATTTTTGGTCGTCATCCATTAACTTCAGGGTAACCACCGGCAAATCGGTCTTTTCCAAAACCTGGGGTTCTGTGTATATGGCCAAAAACTCATCTGATGAAAGCTGCAGACGATTTTTAAGCCGAATGATATCATAGGGTGTCAGCACAATGTTTATGCCTCTGCAGCATTTAGTAAAACATTTGACGTCCTTATGACACAAAAACTTGAACGCACTGTCCGTGTTTAGTCTTATCGGTTCAATATTGGCTAATCTTTCCGGGCCATCCATATTTATTCCTTTCTCATACCTAATCTGAGCGTTTCAAATTCACTACATCTACGGCGTCAGATGCCGTCCCGCATAGTAAACTATAGCGGAACGACATCTTTCTTGTATCTGCAGCAAACTTGAAAATCGCTCAATTTAGGTCATAGATGAAATAACCCGCATTACATAACCACCTAAAAAATGGTTGTCAATTTATATCTTGATTTTAAGCCCAAATGTACTATAGCCTGAAAAATGTTTTCAATTAAACGAGGGGCCGGGGAGTTTTTCATGCCAACCTTTGATAATCGCGGAATGAATTATCAACAGCGAATTCGTCAACCCCCCCCGACCCCTGAATTAAAGACAATGATTCGTTTTATGGGGAGGACCAGATGCAAATCACGATTACAAGAGCGGAAAATTTAAAACCCAAACCCGATGCTGACAATCTTGGATTCGGATCGATATTTACCGATCACATGTACAATCTTGACTACAGTCCCGAAAAAGGATGGCACAATCCGCGTATCGAACCGTATGCCGCTATTGAAATGGATCCTGCAACCATGATGCTTCATTATGCCCAGGGGGTTTTTGAAGGTCTGAAGGCTTACAGAACACCTTCGGGCAGCATCCAACTGTTTCGGCCTCAAGAAAATATAAAACGATTGAATCGATCCTGCCGTGCCCTTTGCATCCCGGAAGTAAATGCTACCTTAGTGCTGGACAGTTTGAAAAAGCTTGTGACCCTTGAAAAAGACTGGGTGCCGGATGCTCCCGAGACCTCATTATACGTGAGACCCACGATCATTGCCACGGATCCGTTTTTAGGAGTGCGCGCATCCAATACCTACCGGTTTTTTATCATCCTTTCTCCCGTGGGCGCCTATTATCCAGAAGGCTTTAACCCGATAAAAATTTGGGTAACAAAAGACTATGTGCGGGCTGTTCGGGGAGGTGTCGGGGAAGCCAAAACCCCGGGAAATTATGCGGCCAGCCTGCGCGCCGGTGATGAAGCACACAAAAACGGTTATTCTCAGGTGCTGTGGCTGGACGGCGTGGAACAAAAATACCTCGAAGAAGTAGGATCGATGAACATATTTTTTGTCATCGACGGGGAAATCATTACGCCGACTTTAACCGGAAGTATTCTGCCGGGTATCACCCGAGACTCCGTTATTGCTCTGGCCAAATTGTGGAATATGAAAATTACCGAACGCAAAATCGGTATCGATGAGCTGATGAAATCCCATGAAACCGGGAATCTAGATGAGGTTTTCGGTGCCGGAACGGCCGCTGTTATTTCGCCGGTTGGGGAGATAAAATACGGTGATAAAATTATCACCATTAATGAGGGCAATGTCGGCCCGATGGCCAACAAACTCTATACGGCTCTCACGGACATACAATACGGCCGCGCTGAAGACCCCATGGGCTGGATTCTACCGGTTACAGAATAAAAACAATGCGACATTGGCGCGTGGAAAGTTTGCGATGAGTCACCCGGTGGCCAGAGATCACTTGCCTGCTTTTGTTTTAAAAATGCAAAATGCAGGACTACAGCCACTGGTGATCGATACGTTTACTTATTATTATGATAAGGTGGTCAGCGGTGAATCCGGCCTGGTGTACAATCGAGATATCAGACCGGTTGAACCCGATGAACTGGCAAACTTCAATCACCTGGGCAGGTATGCCGTTGCCGGCAAGCGAGCCTATAAAAATGCGGTCTGGATTGTTTTAAATGGCGGTCTTGGCACGAGTATGGGGCTGACCGGACCCAAATCACTTCTCAAGGTAACCCGGGGAAAAACATTTCTAGAGATCATATTGGGGCGAGCCGAACGCTGCAATGTCCCGCTGGCGCTAATGAACAGTTTCAGCACCCAGAAGGACACCCAGTCCGCGCTGCGAAAAATAAATCCTTCACATATACCGTTTCAGTTTTTACAGCACAAATTTCCCAAGATACTTCAGACCGGGCTGGCACCCGCAAGCTGGCCCCCAAATCCCGAATTGGAATGGAATCCGCCGGGACATGGTGATGTGTACACGGCACTGTATACATCCGGTGTGCTTCAGGACTTGCTGGACAAAGGGATCCTGTACGCGTTCATATCAAATTCGGACAATCTGGGGGCTACAATGGAACCGGCATTGTTGGGGTATTTTGCCGCAAAAGATTATCCCTTTATGATGGAGGTCTCAGAAAAAACCCCTGCGGACATCAAGGGCGGTCACCTGGCCAAGTTGCCCACCGGGCGTTTTCTGCTGAGAGAATCCGCCCAGTGCCCCCGGAACGAATTGGATGCCTTTCAGGATATCCGGCGTTACCGTTTTTTTAACACCAACAATATCTGGCTCAACCTCAGATTTTTGAAAGATCTGATTGAACAGGAAAATGCGGTTCAGCTGACGATGATTCTAAACCCAAAAACCCTGGACCCCAGGGATGAGGACAGTCCTGGCGTTTACCAGATCGAGTCGGCCATGGGTGCGGCAATATCACTTTTTGAAGGAGCTACCGCGATTATCGTCCCCAGATCGCGCTTTTTCCCGGTTAAAAAATGTAATGACCTGCTGGCGATACGATCGGATTGCTTTATTCTGACGGACGATGAAACATTGAGCATCAATCCGCAGAGAATTAAAAACAATCGATCTGAAATGATAAAAATAAAACTTGATCCTCAATTTTACGGCAAAATAGATCGGTTTGACAATCGATTCAAACAGGGCATTCCGTCTTTAGTTGATTGTGAATCTTTGACGATAAAAGGGGATGTGTTTTTCGAAAAAAATGTCATCATAAAGGGCAACGTCGCCATAAAAAATACCGGTCCATCCAGCGCGGTAATAGAGGAAGGCGCTGTTATAGATCACAACATTTCTTTTTAACCGGAATTGTACCCGCCGCATACCTAAAATAGCTGACATTTTGGACGGCTCCGGAAAGGGTTTTTTGCCGACTTTGGGATAATCTCCCACCTGTTGGGACTTCTTCCTAGCAAAATGAATGCCGCGCCCTATGGACTTCGATTTTTTAAACTGCAATACTGTCGGCGCTGTGGAGTCTGACCGAAATTAGAGCGCGCGGGAGGCTACATTTACTTGCGCTCGTCAAGGGTGGTTCTGCCATTAAAGGAGCCGCCCTTTATATTCTCTCAATCTGCTTCGTTTTTGCTCATGGTTCTCAGCATCCACCAGAGGAGGTCTGCCATGAAAGATCTTATTGAGTACATCGCCCAGGCACTGGTTGATCATCCGGAACAGGTAAGCGTGCGAACATTGGAAGGGAACCAGACTTCGGTTTTGGAATTGAGCGTGGCAAAAGAAGATGTCGGCAAGGTCATCGGAAAACAGGGGCGCACGGCACAATCAATGCGAATTCTGCTTAATGCGGTTTCCTCCAAATTGAATAAGCGTTTTGTGCTGGAGATAATGGAGTAATAATGCCCCGGGAAAAACTGAAAGCCGTTTCTGATAAGGGATATCTGTTTCTGAAAATCTCCTCAATCCATCATTCCATGGCAAATTGACAAACGATAAAATATTCTCATATAATATCCTCATCTAAAAACAATACCGCTGAATATAATACCGGCCAAGGACAAAGCCATTATGCTTTGGCTTCAGGCTCCGTGATTGTATGAACCGTACAATTTCCATGGGCCTTTTATCACCATACCCCTTTAAAAAAAATGCGGCAATCATGCGCCACGACCCTTGCGACAAAAAACAGGTTAAAAAAGAACCCGATAAAAAACAATATGATGACCGCCAACAGGGAAATGCGGCACTGTGTAGTCAACGCGATTTAGGATTTGGGTTGAGTTCGGCCTTTGATTTACATCAAGGCTTGACTCTTTTACTTGAAGCGGCTCTCCAAAATGATGCGGTGGATTGTGGCGTCGTCTATCTCGTAAATGATGTCAGCGGGAGTTTAGAACTTGCGGTTCACAAAGGGCTATCACGGCAGTTTGTGGATGGTGCGACCCAATGCAGTGCGGATTCATTTCGAGCCTGCCGGGTGATGGAAGGGGTGCCCCATTACGGGTTGCAAACGGACATTGCCGGTGATGTGGAGCGGACGTATTTGCGCGAGGGTTTGCAGGCGGTGGCGATCATTCCGGTGCTGCATGCAGGGCGAGTCCTTGCGGCTCTGAGCGTAGGCTCCCATTCTCACAAAAAATTTCCACCCTACACCCGCAGCGCACTGGAATTCATGGCCGCTCAAAGCGGAGCCTTTATTTCTCGGAGCAAAGCGGATGAAAAGCTCCGCGAAAGCGAGGAAAAATATCGCAAATCCTTTGAAAATGATTCCGATGCGGTAATGATTTTCGATACCGAAACACTTCAGTTCGAGGATGCAAATCGCGCCACACTCAATTTATACGGCTATTCTAAAGATGAGTTTTTAAAGCTGACGGTTGAAGATATTTCAAATGAAAAAGAAAAGACCCGGGCAGCCGTTCGAAAAGTGGTGGAAAGTAATCCTGAATTTACCCGAATACCGATACGGTATTTTAGAAAGAAAGACGGCTCTGTATTCCCCGGTGAAATATCAACCGCCACATTCATTTCAAACGGTCGTCAAAAAATCATTGGGGCCGTGCGAGATATTACCGAACGAAAACACGCCGAAGAGAAAATTCACTCCTTGACCCACGAACTGATCAAGGCCCAGGAAACCGAACGTCTCAAGATTGCACGTTACCTGCACGATCAGGTCGCCCAGGATCTGTCTACTTTAAAGATTCGCTGCGAGACGCTTTTTGACAACCAGTTTCCCGTCTCTGAAAAAATGAAACAAAGGGTTGGGGAGATGTCCGATATTTTGCAGGGATCGATATCAACCGTGCGCGATCTCTCATATGACCTCCGACCCCCCGGCATGGATCATTTGGGATTGGCCCGCACTATTTTCCAGTATTGTGAAGAATTCTCGAACAGCCAGGGCCTAAACCTGGATTTTCATGCCGCCGGTATTGACGAGCTCCGGCTGGACTACGATATTGAGATCAACCTTTATCGATTGGTTCAAGAAGCGCTTAATAATGTCAGGCAGCATGCGCAGGCCGGCTCTGTGACCGTCAGGCTGGTTGCCTCGTATCCCAATCTAATACTTCGCATCGAAGACAACGGCCTGGGTTTTGATGTAGAGGGCCGGATAATTCGAGCTGCCAGCGAAAAACGGATGGGGCTTGACAGCATGAAGCAAAGGGTCGGCCTGCTAAACGGTGATTTGAAAATTCAATCCCGCCAGGGGGAAGGCACAAAAATAATTGTGGAAGTACCGATCCGGGAGCAGAAAATTGGATCAAAGAAAAAGTATCATAATCGTCGATGATCACCCCCTTTTCAGGGAGGGCCTCAAGTCTATTCTCGGTCGCACCACCGCATACGCTGTCGTGGGGGAGGCCAAAAACGGACGTGAAGGTTTACGGGCCGCTTTGAAACTCAAGCCCGATTTGGTCTTGATTGATATTTCTCTGCCGGATAAAAGCGGCATCCAGCTGACCCGCGAAATACGCAGCCAATTGCCTGATACCCGCGTTCTAATCATCAGCATGCATTCAAAAATCGATTATATCGCCGAAGCCTTCCAGGCCGGAGCAACCGGATACGTGGTTAAGGAATCTGCCTCAAACGGCCTGCTCAAGGGACTCGAAGCGGTTATCCGGGGTGATTATTTCCTGGACAGTTCACTTTCCCATGCGGTCGTGGAGAATTTGTTAAATTTCCCGATAAAAGAAGCCCGGATCAAGGATGACGAGTATGAGAGTCTTACGCCCAGAGAGCAGGAGATCATGCGTCTTTTGGCTGAAGGGTTATCCGTCAAGGAAATCGCTGCAAAACTGTTTATCAGCCCCAAAACCGTTGAAAATCATCGATCGAATATAATGAACAAACTCGGTCTGCACAGCGCCATGGAACTGATTCGCTATGCTGCCAGGCTCGGATTGATCGACGTGGACCTTTGGAAAGAATAATTTTTTCGCCGGCCCTATTCCTCTGCAGATAATAACGATATAAAATCCAGGGAACAAATGTACGGATGGTTTGCGATGAAACGGATTGTCGCTGGCGAAGCTGCTGCATGGAAAATTTTGCGATATTACACCTCAAGAAATGGTAGACGCGGTTTCTTGCCATCCAAACCGGGCGCAAGACGCCTTGGGCGTCATGGGTAACATATGAAAAAACGCAGTTCACCAGGGAGGCCGGTGTGGCACATATACTTATTGTCGATGACCAAAAATGGGTAACAGATTTGTGCGTGGAAGCACTGTCCACAGAACAATACCGGATCACGACTACGGCTGACGTCAACACGGTTAGACATAACATTTCCATTTTTAAACCCGATCTGGTTCTCCTGAACCTCTATTTAAAACATGGATTCAATTGCTGGGATGTTTTACTGGATATTAAAACCCAAACCCCGAATCTGCCGGTGCTCATGATCACGGCCCACGAAAAGTGCTTATTTGATTCGCGTCTCGCATATGCAAACGGTTATGTGGTTGATGGTTGCTCTGCCTGTGAAGATATTCAGCACAAAATTTCCGCAGCCCTGCAGGCGCGACCGGAACCTATGGGCGTTTAATATTGGCAAACCACCCAATTTTTTTTAGCAACCGGAAAAAATGTTTATCCAGCCTTTTTCTTTGACATCGTCCCTTTTATTTTATACTGCTCACTTGACACGGCGGGCGGTCTCTTCCATGAACGACCACAAGAAGTTGCAAATCTCATGCGCTAAACTTAGATTATCAAAATAAACTCCCCTGTAATTCTTCATCCGTTTATATAAGGGAAATACCGGTAAGATTGAATGGACAAATCAGTTCTGATTACACAGAATCCTGAACCCGGATCTCGGTTACTAAAATTTTGCGGAGACACCCAGGTTTTTAAAGCTCATTTGAGCCAGCCTCTGACGGGTCGGGCCTGGTTGCGTACCAACATCGGACACGGCCGAATTGCCCGCCAGGAAATTATCCGGCAGGTTGAATGCGATGAAACACCTCTGGGAAGAGACTGGTTTGATATGCCTATGGCACGGGAAAACGAGCGAACGTTTAAAGTGACTATTCCCCTTTGGGAAGTCGGACATTTTGAAGCCAAATGTTTCTTTTTAAAAGAAGGGCAAACGAATCCAATCTGGCCCGAAGGACAAAATACGGTTTTGAATGTCGAGCCGGCAGATACCTGTTGCGCCAACATTATTTATAATGCTTTTGTGCGGCAGTTCGGTCCCAATAAAGCGGCAGCGATACCCTCGCCGCTGGAAACCTCCCTGCTCAATCGCCTTGATAAAGACGGATACGCTGTCATCCCTCCGTCCGGAACCTTCCGGGATCTAAGCACCGAACTCGATTTCATCATTGGAGAACTTGGCTGCAGAATCCTCCAGCTTTTACCGATTCATCCAACACCGACAACCTACGGCCGCATGGGTAGATTTGGCAGCCCTTATGCAGCATTAAGTTTTTCAGCGGTTGATCCGGCCCTGGCCGAATTTGATCCGCATGCCACCCCCCTGGAACAGTTCATCGAGCTGGTGGATGCCGTCCATCAGCGCAACGCGAAAATATTGATCGATATTGCCATAAACCACACCGGTTGGGCCGCCAACCTGCACGAAACACACCCCCAATGGCTTGTTCGGAATCCGGCCGGCCGAATCGAAGTTCCCGGAGCATGGGGTGTTCGCTGGGAAGATCTGACCAAGTTGGATTACACCAACAAAGATCTCTGGCGCTATATGGCGGATGTATTCTTGAAGTGGTGCGGCCGCGGCGTAGACGGATTCAGATGTGATGCCGGCTACATGGTCCCGCTGCCGGCCTGGAAGTATATGACTGCAAAGATACGGGAGCAGTACCCGAATACGATTTTTTTACTCGAGGGCCTGGGTGGCAAAATTTCGGCCACCCGTGAATTATTGAATAGTGCCAATCTGAATTGGGCCTATTCTGAGCTGTTCCAGAATTATGACCGTGGTCAGATCGAAAACTATCTGCCCCAGGCAATCGACATCTCAAACAGCGATGGTATTACGGTTCATTTTGCGGAAACCCATGACAATCCGCGTTTGGCAGACCGGTCACAGGTATACGCCCGTATGCGAACGGCGTTGTGCGCGCTGTATTCACACCAGGGCGCTTTTGGTTTCGCTAACGGAGTCGAGTGGTATGCCACCGAGAAAATCAACGTACATGATGCAGCGTCTCTGAACTGGGGCGCCCAAACCAACCAGGTGCAACAGATCCGGAAACTCAGCCATCTGTTAAAAGTCCATGCGGCCTTTCACGACCACACGGAGCTTAAAATCGTCCCACAGAATACAGGCAACTATATTGTTTTACTGCGCCGCCATATGGATTCAGGCAAAATGCTTCTGGTGGTGATAAACCTTGATGACCAGCATAAAACCCGGGCATTCTGGAATCCGATGGCGACCGGTAGGCCCGATACGGTATTTGCCGATCTGATCACCGCAACGGAGGTGACCGTATCAGAGGCAGACGGCCGGCACAGTTATTTGTTAGAGCCCGGACAGGCGCTGTGCCTTTCCCCGGATGTCAAGGATTTGGATCTGATTCGAAATATTCCCGATCAATCGTTTCTGCCCCCCGAGCGCATAGAATACCAGCGTCTGCGCGCCAAAGCGCTTGAAGTGATTACATATTATCAAGGAATCGCCGATCTGGAAAATTACAACCTCGAACAGGCCGTCCGTCAGATAAAAAAAGACCCGCTGGCCTTTTGTGCAAACCTCAATCCCGCCAGCCTGGAATCACGGGTCATAACGTGGCAGTGGCCGCGAGATTTCAAACGAGAAATAATGATACCGCCGGATCATTTTCTGCTGGTTCGGGCAGACGACCCCTTCAGGGCCCGGCTTATCGTCGAAGACCGGGTGGTTGGGTGTGAGGAAAGCCTGCCCGGCAAAGACGGTGCTTTTTTTGGGTTATTTTCTCCCGGGCGGTTACCTGAAACCGGTGGATACTGCAAGTTAAAACTTTGGCTGTATTCACCCCATAAATGCCGGCATGCGGATGCAAACATTCTTGCGCTGCCGCGGCCTGAAGAAATGCGAATAAAAGCCATCTATCGACGAGCCCAGCTGCTGCATCAAAATGTTCTTTTCCTCGACACCAACGGTCGCGGGGGAATGTCGCGAGTCCCCCTTTCCCGGGAAAAATTGTCAAGCCGATACGATAGCCTGCTGGCGGCCAATTTGAGCCATGCATATCCCGAAGACCGGTGGATCATGTTTACCCGCTGCCGGGCCTGGCTGGTTTTTCAAGGGTATTCCCAGGAAATCAACACCGATTGTTTTGACGCATTCGGCCTGGATGACCGTTTAAACAGCAACTGGCAATATCATATCCCCACCGGTCAGGGTGAACACGTCATTATTTCAACCCGCATCGAAATGGTGCCCGGAGAAAATGCCGTCCGCATAAATTTCTTTCGCCATCCCGCCGGGCAGCATCACAGTCGGCTGTCTGATTCCAATCCGGTCAAACTCATCCTGCGGCCGGACATCGAAAATCGAAACTTTCACGACACGACCAAAGCTTATGCGGGACCGGAAAACCAGTGGCCGGGAGCAGTGACCAACACTTCGAACGGGTTTGCGTTCACACCGGATGATGACCATAGCCTTAACGTGAACATCTCAAAAGGTCACTGGGTCCCGGAACCCGAATGGCATTATATGGTTCACAGATCACTTGAGGCGGAAAGGGGTCACGATCCGGATTCGGATCTGTTCAGCCCGGGCTATTTTTATACATTTCTGGAGGGCAACCAACAGGTAACGCTCTCCGCTGCGGTTAACCCCGACCATAAACCGGCCCCCGACGACCGGCCGTCTTCGCAACACCCGCCGGTGCTCATTGGGTCAGAACGGGAGGCAGGGCGCCAACCGGTGGATGTGCTAAAACAGGTCCTTAATCATTATATCGTAAATCGCGGGCCGTTTAAAAGCGTCGTTGCGGGCTATCCCTGGTTTCTCGACTGGGGGCGCGACGCCTTGATTTTCGTGCGCGGTTTGATCGCCGCAAAAAACCTTGCACCCGCACAAAATATTTTGAAGCAGTTCGGTCGCTTCGAAAAACAGGGCACGCTTCCCAACATGATCCAGGGTGATCATGCCGGAAACCGGGATACATCGGATGCACCCCTGTGGTTCATTATAGCCTGTGCGGATTTGATCCACATGCAGGGCAGTCAGGCCTTTTTAGACCAGGAATGCGACGGTCGTTCGGTGCGCCAGATTCTGGTTTCTATTGCTCAATCCATTATCTCCGGCACCCCCAACGGCATACAGATGGATCCGGAATCGGGCCTGATTTACAGCCCGGCCCACTTTTCATGGATGGACACCGATCAACCGGCCGGTACACCCCGGGAGGGATATCCGATTGAAATACAATGTCTTTGGTTCGCTTCGCTAAATTTTTTGTTCAAAATAGATCCGACCGAAAATAAAAGGCACTGGGAACAATTACACACCCGGGTCCGGAGGTCCATCCTGGATCGTTTCTGGATGGCTGATTTACAATTCCTGTCAGATTGTCTGCATGCGCCATCAGGAAACCCGGCCGCTCAGGCTCGGCCCGATGACGCCTTGAGGCCCAATCAACTATTGGCCATAACACTGGGGGCGGTTAACGAGCAATCCATCTGCCAGCATATTCTGACGGCATGCCAGGAACTTCTGGTTCCGGGTGCTATCCGCAGTCTGGCGGACCGGCCGGTCCGCCGCCCCCTTCGGATCGTGCATAACGAAGAACTCATCAATGATCCATACCATCCCTATCAGGGACACTATGTCGGCGACGAAAATACCCAGCGTAAACCGGCCTATCATAACGGTACGGCCTGGACCTGGCTGTTTCCATCTTATTGCGAGGCGTGGGCAATGACTTACGGTGAAAGTGGCAAAAAGGCCGCTTTGGCGTGGCTTTCAAGCAGTATGCGCCTGTTGGAACAGGGCTGTTTAGGCCATATACCCGAAATTCTGGATGGCGATAGACCCCACAC
>CAMYNZ010000024.1:0-17665 GCA_947259865.1 uncultured Desulfobacterales bacterium
GGTGAGCCTGTAATAAAAAAAGAATCCATCCGAATTTTAATCCCGCTATAAGCGGGAGCAACGGGCTCAACGGGTCAACCCAATTTCTATGTGAGCATTTTGAGCCGGCCTGCGATGCACCTTAATTTATGGGTTACAGATGCTGAGCCCCGCCTGCGGGGCAACGCAGCACTGGATCCCTAGACGCATTTTTCAGGTGGCTTCTAATTAACCACGGGGACAATTGCTTTTAATACAGCTCCGCTTGGTCAATTCCATGCTGAATATGAATTAACTGCCTGAAATATTATATAATATATCAGCTTTTTTCCGACGGCTTTTTCTATAAAAAAAGCAAAGCCACGGCTTTGCAAGCGTTTTGGGTTTCAACCAATACCCAGTGTTTAAGGAGGTCCCGGATTAGTAATTTCGGGTAGGCTATCTGTAACATCTTACCGAATATTAAGTATGGGTAATCAATAGATTTAGAATGGCAGTATAGCATATCTGAAGAAAAAGAACAAACAGATAAAAGAGTTTATCATTGTAATTTCAGGTGGTTAAAATCCATCAGCTGATAGTGGTTAACGCTTAATCGGCTTGAAGTTGTATTTGCTCATACCAATTAACGATATTCTATCACTTTACTCCACAATACTCCACAACCATTTTTAATTTACTTGCCTATTTAACATTAATAAATTATTATATAAAACAAACTACGATAAGTGATTTTTCTTGACAGTTATTGAAAAATATACTTTGATATATAGATCGTGGAGAAATGTGGGTAAATAGGGTTAACATATGTTGTTCCGTGGAAGTTCATTTCATACCATTGATGCTAAAGGGCGCCTAATTATACCGGCGCGATTTCGGGAGATCATCAGGGATGGTGACAAACCCGGTGTTATGCTTTCTAAAATGGATACGGGCCTGGTTGCATACACCTTTGCGGAATGGTTTAAATTAGAAGAAAAAATTCTGTCCCTGGCAGAGAAAAGTGATACCATGCGCCGTTTCAGACGGGTGTTTATCGGTGCCGCATCCGAATGCAACTGTGATAAACAGGATCGTATCCTGATACCCGCTCCTTTAAGGCTATACGCCGGATTTAACAAGGAGATTGTCCTGGTCGGGGTACTCGATCATTTTGAAATCTGGTCCAGAGCAAACTGGGAACAAGAGAATGCAGCCCTGGAAAAGGATTTGAAAAAGGAGGCGGTCAGAGACGAAATCACAAAATTAGGCCTTTGATTTTATGCCCTCCATTCACATACCGGTTATGCTGGCCGAGGTGGTTCGTTTTTTGAATTGCAGGCCCGGAAAAATCTATATTGATGGCACCCTTGGCGGTGCGGGTCACGCCAGAGCTATCTGTGACCACATCACCCCGGATGGGGTTTTAATCGGCATAGATCAGGATAAAGATGCAATTCGCAGCGCAAAAAAATCGCTGAAACCATGTAAGGCAACGCAGTATCTGGTCCACGAAAATTTTGTGAACCTGCCGGTAATTATGGCGCGCTATCACATTGCAGCGGCAGACGGCATCTTTCTCGATCTGGGTCTGTCCTTGGATCAACTCAAATCAAGCGGCCGGGGCTTCAGTTTCAGCACCGATGAGCCCCTTGATATGCGCATGAATACGGATACCGAGCTCCAAGCGGCCGATATCGTCAACTCGGAGAGCGAAGCGGCCTTAAATAATATTTTTAGGAATTTCGGCGAAGAGCGCTGGTCGAAACGAATCGCTAAAAAAATAGTTCAAAAAAGAAGACAGGAAAAAATCCGGTCCAGCCAACAGCTGGTAAATATCATTGGCACGGCGATACCCCAAAAAGCATTTGCCCAAAAGATTCATCCGGCCACGCGCGTTTTTATGGCGCTCAGAATCGCGGTCAATCGGGAACTGGAAAATCTGGAGTCAATCCTGAAATCCGCGCTGGACATATTAAATCCCGGTGGCCGGATTTGCGTTTTATCCTTTCACTCCCTTGAAGACCGGATTGTCAAAACACATATGAAAGCGTGGCAAAAAGGATGCACCTGCCCGTCGGATTTTCCGCAATGCGTCTGCGGCCAAAAACCCCGGGGGCGGATTTTAACCAAAAAAGTAGTGCGACCCACGCAAGGGGAAATCGAAATCAATCCCATGGCCAGAAGCACAAAGCTCCGGGCCGCGGAAAAACTTTAGTTGCGATGATAGGATGAAAAAAAAACCCAAAAAGTCTCGCAACATAAAAATGATGTCGATCTGGTTTTCAATTATGCTGATCTTCATCTCCGAATTGCTGCTTTATACCTGGTGCAGAGTTCAAAGTGTACAACTGGGTTATGCGATATCGCAATTAACCGAGACGAATCATACGCGGATGACCATGCAAAACAATTTAAAGATTGAGTATGCGCGTTTGAAATCTCCGAATCGTATTGTAAATATTGCCACAAACCGGCTTGGATTGATTATGCCGACATCCAAGCAAATTATTATTATTCCATGAGCGCACCCGCAAAAAAATATTTAAATTATCGAGTGATCTTGATCGCTTTCTTATTTATGACTTGTTTTACGGTCATCGGCGTAAAAGCTGTCTATTTGCAAATTTATCGTGGCTCATGGCTGGCGCAATTGGCAGCCGACCAGTACGAAATAACATCTCGATCCTCCGGAAACCGGGGCACAATTTATGACCGAAACTTAACGGAAATGGCAGTCAGTTTAAAAGTCACCTCCATCGCTGCCTATCCCCGCCAAATTGAAGATCTTGGTTCAACCGCCAGCGCGATGGCCAAGGCCCTGAATATTGACCGCAAAAGTTTGTCCCGCAAACTTGGCTCCCAAAAATCTTTTGTATGGATCAAAAGACAGGCCAGCCCCAAGGAAACAGCGGCAATAAAGAACCCGCAGCATTTGGGAATCGGCTTCATTCCCGAATATAATCGATTTTATCCAAACAAAACGCTGGCCGCTCAGGCTATCGGATTTACCGGCATTGATGGTGAAGGTCTGGAAGGGGTTGAATTCTATTACGATCGCTATCTGATGGGTATCAAAGGCAATTACACCGTATTAAGAGATGCACACGGTAACGGCTTCATATCAGCAGATAACAATCACCCCGACACCAGCGGTCATAATCTGATTTTAACGATTGACCGCAACATTCAATATATATCCGAAAAAGCCCTGGAAGATACGGTGAAAACCTTTTCAGCCAAGTCCGGCATTGCGATTGTAATGAACCCAAAAACCGGTGCTATTTTGGCACTGGCACATTATCCGTTATTCAATCCGAATACCTTTGCACAATATGATCGCGAACGCTGGCGAAACCGGGCGATAACCGATCCGTTTGAGCCCGGCTCGACCATGAAAATTTTCAGTGCCACAGCTGCCATTGAATCCGGAGGATCTTCACCTAATTCAATTTTTTTCTGTGAAAATGGCGCTTACAGGATCGGCAGCAACGTCGTTCATGACCTGGGTTCGTATGGCTGGCTGTCACTGCAGAATATCATTAAATATTCCAGCAACATCGGTGCTGTTAAAGTCAGCGAAATGATCGGACCGGAACTTTTATATAAAACGTTGCGCGACTTTGGTTTCGGAGAAAAAACAGCGGTGGACTGCCCCGGGGAAACCGCCGGGAGCCTGACGCACTACAAAAAATGGTCCAAATTAGATGCCGGGGCAATCTCCTTTGGCCACGGCATTTCGGTATCCGCTGTACAGCTCGTAACCGCTGTTTCGGCCATCGCCAATGACGGCTTTCTTATGAAGCCTTATCTTGTAAAAGAGATAACGGATCAGAATGGAAACAGTATCCACCGGTTTGAACCCCGCAAAATCCGGCGTGTCATTTCATCAGAAACGGCCCGTACAGTAAGTAAAATGATGCAGACGGTTATTACAAAAGGCGGCACCGGGGTCAGGGCTTCACTTGAAGGATACGCGGTTTGCGGTAAGACGGGCACGACGCAGAAAATCAGCGAACAAGGCACGTATGTCGAAGGAAAATATATCGCCTCTTTTATAGGCTTTACCCCTGCCCAAAAGCCTGAAATCGCGATTTTGGTTGTTATTGACGAACCCCAGGATAAATATTACGGCGGCCTCGTGGCTGCACCGGTATTCAAAAAAATCGCTCACGAGACGCTCATTTACCTGAATATCCCTCCCGGCAAAGATTTAAACCGATTGACGGTATCGCGGAAAGGCGGGGCCAAAGGTTGAAACTTTTTAAACTACTATCGTCAATTAATCCCGGGAGCGTTTCCGGCCTCAAAACAGATTCCGGCGGGAACAATATCGGTGATGGACCGGATATCACGTCCATTCATTATCGTTCTCAGGATGTCAAACCCGGCGGCTTATTTGTGGCCATCCCGGGGTTGGCCGCCGATGGCCATGATTTTATTGATTCAGCCCTGCAAAAAGGCGCCCTTGCAATCGTAACCCAGAAAAGGGTGAAAAACCAAACTATTAGCATAGAGGTTGACAATACCCGTATGGCCCTGGCTGCCCTTTCGGCAAAGTTTTATGGCCATCCTTCAGCCTATTTATTTCTTATTGGTATAACCGGGACAAACGGCAAAACCACTACGGCTTATTTGATCGAAAACATCCTGGCCAGTGCTGGGTATAGAGTTGGCGTCATTGGAACCGTCAATTATCGCTATGCCGGAAAAACTTTTGAGAATCCGGTTACCACACCCGAATCTCTGGATCTTCAGCGTATTCTGGCGCAGATGCGGCAGGCAGGGATCACCCATGTGGTGCTGGAGGTGTCTTCCCATGCGCTCGATCTTTACCGGGTGGCGGAATGCTGGATGGATGTCGGTGTATTCACCAATTTAACTCAGGATCATCTGGATTACCACAAATCGATGAATGCCTATTGGGCCTGCAAAAAAAAACTGTTTACGGAAAATCTTTCTCTTGGGCCTAAAAAAGGTCGCACCCTGGCGGTCATCAACGGCGATGACCCCAAAGGTCAAGAACTTCTCGATATGCTCTCCATACCCTGTATATCGATCGGTCTCTCTCCGGATAGAATGATATGGCCCCAGAATGTTCAAAGCGACCAATCCGGCATACGGACCCGCATTACAACTCCTGATGGTGCGCTGGATGTGTCATCCTTGCTTGTGGGGAAACACAATCTGGAAAACATGCTGTGCGCCGCCGCCACCGGGATAGCCCTTAAAGTGCCTCTGGCGAAGATTAAGTCCGGATTAGAGCAAACCACTTATGTACCGGGGCGTCTTGAACCCATTCAAAACAATAATGGCTATTCTATCTATGTCGATTACGCGCACACCCCCGATGCTTTACAAAATGTGCTTTCAGCCCTGCGTGCCGTAACGGGTGAAAAAATAATCTGTATATTTGGTTGTGGAGGTGACAGAGACAGAAAAAAAAGACCCCAGATGGGTGAAATCGCAGCTAAACTTTGTGACGTATCAATTATAACATCAGATAATCCGCGATCTGAAGAACCCTTGTTTATAATCGAGGAAATTCTTCAGGGTACCCGCAAGATATGCAGCCGGGAATATACCCCAGCAGACCTTCTAAATGCATATGAGAATAAAGGATTTGTGGTTGAACCTGACCGCAAAAAAGCCATACAGCTCGGAATAATTGCAGCCCGACCCGGTGATACCTTGCTTATTGCAGGCAAGGGGCATGAAACCTACCAGATCATCGGGCATAAAGTCATTGATTTTGATGATCGCAACGAAGCAAAAAAGGCGATTTCCGAAATAACGGTTCACGGTTCAACTGCATCGCCAGGCGGCAATCCAAAACCCGAATTCCAAAATCTGCAATCCGTAACCCGTAATCCGGTCTCATGGACAACAGCAGATTTGCTCCAAGCAACCGGTGCGGACCTTGTTAGCGGGGATATTTCGGACACATTTACCGGTATCGGCATTGACTCGCGCAACATCTCTGCCGGGGAATTGTTTGTTGCAATCAAAGGGGAGCTTCATGATGGCCACAGTTTTGCAGATGCCGTGATACAAGGTGGTGTCCGGGGAATTGTGGTCAACAAGGACCGGATGGCCGCGCTTCCATACGTGGATTGGCAAAAAAAGGGCATTGCCTGTTTGGCGGTCAATGATACAACCCGTGCCCTTGGTGATCTTGCCGCCTTTCATCGAAACCGAACCAACGTTTTGGTAGTGGCCATAACCGGCTCAAACGGCAAAACGACCACCCGGGAAATGACAGTGGCCATCGTGTCCCGGCACTTTAACACGTTATCAAGTAGCAAAAATTACAACAACGAAATTGGTGTACCGCTGACCCTTTTCTCGCTTAATTCCAGCCATCAATGGGCTGTGGTTGAGTTGGGTATGAACGCTCCCGGGGAGATAGATCGCCTGGCTGAAATCTGCCGGCCGGAGATCGGGGTTATCACCAATATTGGTCCGGTTCATCTGGAAGGAGTCGGTTCTATAGACGGCGTTATGCGGGCCAAAGGCGAGCTGCTCCCTCGGATCAAGCCCGCAGGAACTGCCATCTTGAATGCGGACGATCGCAGAGTCTTAAACCTGGCTGCAAAAACTGACAGAGCAGTGCTTTTTTTTGGGAAATCCGAAATGGCGCAGGTCAGGGCATTGCGGGTGAAAGCCGGCGGTTTGGGGACCTCCTTTAACTTGGCATTGCCCCGAGCGCAAACCCGCGTCGATCTGAAAATACCAGGTGCTTTTATGGTTTCGAATGCACTGGCGGCAGCGGCCGTAGGGTATTATATCGGCCTGGGCGCTGAAGAAATCAAAGCCGGTCTTGAAAAATTTCAGCCGGTGCGGGGGCGTATGACGATTCTTGAAACCGCAAACGGTATCCATATCATAGACGATACTTACAATGCCAACCCGGAGTCAATGAAAGCAGCCCTGGCGACTCTCAAAAAATTAAAAAAGAATAAGCGCAGCGTTTTCGTGATCGGTGATATGCTTGAACTGGGAGATCAGGCCGAATCGTTGCATCACAAAATCGGCGCTGTGGCGGTCCGCTCGGGAATTACCCGGTTGTATTCAACCGGTGCATTTGCAGATAATGTGGCAGCCGGGGCCCGCAGCAAAAATATGAATCCCCATAATATTTTTACCGGCGGCAAACAAGAAATACTGGAAGAATTGAAATGCTGGCTGAAACCCGACGATTGGATTCTGATCAAAGGTTCCAGGGGGATGAGAATGGAAGATATCGTGGAAGGATTGATGAATGAAGATTGAAAATTGACTATTGAACATCAATACGGGATTGATGCTTAAATCACTATTCTTCAATCTTAAATCGACAATATTAAATCACTATGCTCTACCATCTTTTATATCCGCTCCACACAACTATTTCGGCGTTTAATGTATTCCGCTACATTACGTTCAGAGCGATCTACGCCAGCCTGACCGCCTTTTTAATCTGTTTTATATTCGGGCCCTGGTTCATACGGAAACTCAGTCAAATGCAGGTGGGGCAATATATTCGGGAAGACGGACCTGAAGCGCACCACAAAAAAGCGGGTACCCCGACAATGGGGGGAACCCTGATCGCTTTTTCAATTATTATATCCACTCTGTTATGGACGAATTTAAACAATTTTTACATCTGGATTCTACTATTGATTACCGGGAGTTACGCCGTAATCGGTTTTATCGACGACTATCTGATGCAGGTAAAAAAGCGCAACAAGGGACTGACTGCCAAGGGTAAACTTGTGTTGCAGGCAGCTATTGCTGTCATTGCCGGAATATTGGTCTGCGCGCGACCGGATTTCAATACCCAGGTAACGATCCCGTTTTTTAAGAATATTTCGCCGGATCTGGGGTGGGGATACGTCATATTTGCCACATTGGTGATTGTGGGAACGTCCAATGCAGTCAATCTCACCGATGGTCTGGATGGTCTTGCCATCGGGCCGGTGATTATCGCGGCGGTGACCTATATGATCTTTGCTTATGTGGCCGGACATATTAAATTCGCAAACTACCTGCAGATTAATTATGTCGCCGCCAGCGGGGAAACCACTATTTTTTGCGGTGCTCTGGCCGGGGCCGGTCTCGGTTTTTTATGGTTCAACGCCTATCCTGCTCAGATCTTCATGGGAGATGTCGGCTCTCTTCCGCTGGGTGGGGCACTGGGTACGGTCGCGGTTATTACCAAACAGGAAATACTGCTTGCAATAGTCGGGGGACTATTTGTCATCGAGGCTTTTTCGGTCATCTTCCAGGTCGGCTATTTCAAACTTACAAAAGGGCGCAGGATATTTCGCATGGCTCCCCTGCACCACCACTTCGAATTAAAAGGGTGGGCGGAACCCAAAGTGATCATTCGTTTCTGGATCATTGCCATAGCGCTGGCATTAATTTCGATGAGCACGTTAAAGCTCAGATAAATCGAGTTCAAGGTTCAACGTTCAAGGTTCTGAGTTTGTGGAACAACTTTGAACCCGGAACCCTGAACGCAGAACCTCATGGGATATGGAACTGAACAACAAAAAAGTACTTGTCGTCGGTCTGGGCATAACAGGCGTTGCGACAGCTTCTTTTTTGAGAAACCGCGGCGCACGGGTAACGATTGCCGATCTGGCCGCGGAAAAGGATCTTGGCGAAAATGCCCGGAAGATGCACAAAATGGGAATCCGGCTGGAGCTGGGCCCGCATCGATCCGAGACCTTCAAGGGGTCGGATCTGATCGTACTCAGCCCCGGCGTCCCCCACGACATCGGGCCGATTTTGCGTGCTAAGAAAAACAACATCACGGTTATGGGTGAAATAGAACTGGCTTGCCGATTTATCGCCGATCCCATTATTGCCGTCACCGGCACCAATGGTAAAACGACAACCACAAGTTTGCTGGGTGACATGCTGAAAAAATCGGGTCTCAGGGTTTTCGTGGGGGGCAACATCGGCCGGCCCTTGATCGGTTATCCTGATCAAAAAGAAAAGGCTGACATAATTGTGGCAGAAGTGAGCAGTTTCCAACTGGATACCATAGACACTTTCCGGCCCAAGATCTCAATATTGCTCAATATTGCCGATGATCATTTGGACCGTTATCCGGATGTTGCAGCATATGTTCGATCCAAATTCCGGATATTCGAAAACCAGAAAGCAGAGGATATGGCCATCCTGGACGGTTCAGATCCGAAGATGCGTTCAACAGCCGGCAATATTGCAAGCCGCAAAGTGTTTTTTAGCGACCGCCGAGACAGTGAAGAAGGCGCCAAAATCACCGACGAAAATATAATTTTAAATATACATTTGGATCGGGCTGCATATGACAATTCCGGGAGCAACGGCAGCGCTGCTCGCTCCAAATTCATTATTAAACGAGGTGATATCCGAATACCGGGAAAACATAATGCAGAAAATGTTGCCGCTGCCAGTTTAGCGGCGCTTGCTGCAGGCGGCACCATCCAGGGCGTGCAATCTGCCCTGAATGAATTTCGAGGGCTCCCCCATCGGCTTGAATATATCGCCACGATTAATACGGTCCGCTATTTTAATGATTCAAAGGCGACCAATATCGAAGCGGTAACGCAGGCACTGGCATGTTTCAGTGATCCGGTCATCATGATCATGGGAGGGCGCAACAAGGGCGGCAGTTTCCATGCCCTGGCTGAATCCGTTGGCCGGCATGTAAAAGAAATTGTCGCCCTGGGTGAAGCCCGGCAGGATATATTATCCGCTTTGGGCAGCGTGGTAGCGGTGATAGGCGCGACAACCATGGAAAACGCCGTTATAAAAGCGACTCGCAGATCCGCTCCCGGAGATGTTGTGCTTCTATCACCGGCGTGTTCCAGTTTTGATATGTACACCGACTATGCTCACCGGGGAGCAGTGTTTAGCGAAGCGGTTAAAAAATTACAGAAAAAATCGACATGATTGAAAACAAACCGATACCGTCGCCGGCGGGCTATGACATCAGCATTTTATTTCCGGTCCTGTTTCTGGTCGGTATAGGCGTTGTAATGGTTTACAGCGCCAGCTCTGCGTTGGCCTTGAAAAAATTTGGCAGCGGTTACTATTTTTTAAAAAAACAAATGCTATTTGCGTTTGCGGGGACGCTGATATTGGTCTTTTGCAGACATTTTCCGTACAGATGGTACCGTTCTTTGACATATCCTTTGCTTATACTGGCGATCATCTTTTTATTCGCCGTTCATATATCCGGTTTCGGCTACTCCGCCGGCGGTTCATCGCGATGGCTGCGCTTAGGGGAGTTCACCTTTCAGCCCTCCGAAGTTGCGCGTTTGGCATTGGTCATATATCTGGCCTATTCCATGGATAAAAAGAATGCCCAGATCAAGGATTTTTCCATCGGTTTTTTGCCCCATATACTCGTGCTGGCAATCTTTATAACCCTGATATTCATACAGCCTGATTTTGGCTCCGTGATTATCTTCGGCCTCATCAGCTGGATCATGATGTTTGTGGGCGGCGTGCGTCTGAAACATCTCCTATTATCCCTGGCACTGCTTGTGCCGGTAGGCTATCTGGTCATGATCAACGCCGAATATCGATTAAAAAGAATTCTGAGTTTCCTTGATCCGTGGCAATATCCGGCCGATGAGGGCTATCAAATTATCCATTCTCTGATGGCCTTCGGAACAGGCGGTATTTGGGGCACGGGTGTGGGCAAGGGCTATCAGAAACTTTTTTACCTCCCCGAGCCCCATACCGATTTCATCTTTTCAGTAATCGGCGAGGAGCTCGGCCTTTTGGGCGTGGTGATTATTTTGCTGCTCTATACATTAATTTTGTGGCGAGGGGTCGCTATTGCCAGAAATGCCGAAGATTCATTCGGGGCCTTGTTAGCCATAGGTCTTACGTTTGCCATAATACTGCAGGTTTGTATTAACATGGGCGTTACACTGGGCTTGCTGCCCACCAAAGGACTTACCCTGCCCTTTTTAAGTTACGGGGGAACGTCCCTGCTGGTAAATATGGCTTCCATTGGTATATTGATGAACATTGCCGCCTATCGCAATCAATGATTGAAAACCGGGCGTCAAGCATAACACGGGGAGGCCTAATGAAGCTTTCTACCGCCGGATTTCGGCGAGCTCAGTCGCATTGCGGCGGGGTATCTGGCGCAATAACTGCCTGATCTTTAAAACAGGAAAAAACATGCTGTTTGCCCTGGTAAACTCGGAAAGCAAAATAACACCCTCTCGAAAACTCTTGATTGCAGGGGGAGGCACCGGCGGACATCTTTTCCCTGGCATTGCGATCGCTCAGGAATTTATGTCCACGAATCCTCAAAACACAATTTTGTTTGTTTCCAGCGGAAACGATTTTGAAAAAAGTGCCCTTTCTCATGCCGGTTTTCGACTGCAAGAAATTACAGCCGGCGGCATCAAAGGTCTGAGCCGCTGGCGGCAGATAAAATCGATGATCAGAATTCCAAAAGGAATCTGGGGTTCGATGCGCATACTGAAAAATTACAAACCGGATCTGGTCTTGGGTGTCGGCAGCTATGCCGCCGGTCCCGTGGTGATGGCGGCCTGGCTGATGGGCAAAAAAATTGTTCTGCATGAGCAAAATATTCTTCCGGGAATTACAAACCGATTGCTCGCTCGCTTTGCGGATCGAATATACCTATCATTCACGGATACCGGATCAAAATTTGATCCCGATAAAGTGAAAGTTACCGGAAATCCTGTGCGCCAAGACATCCTGGTCAGTCTGAAAAAAAAACCCAAAGGAGCAGCGGACCCGGTGCACTTTTTTACGGTAGTGATTATCGGTGGAAGTCAGGGCGCTCATGGCATAAATATGGCCGTGATCGAGGCCCTAAAACACCTCCGGGGCAAGGACCGGTACCGCTTCGTGCACCAGACCGGATCCACTGATAAAAAAGAGGTAAAAGCGGCCTACGACAAACACGGGTATTCCAATACCGTCCAATCCTTTTTCCAGGACATGGGCCGCCTGTATCAGCAAGCAGATCTGGTCATATGCCGGGCCGGCGCAACCACGGTGGCGGAGGTAACGGCCCTGGGCAAAAGTGTTATTTTTGTCCCCTTTCCTTTTGCGGCTGACAACCATCAGGTTTTGAACGCCCGATCACTGGCCCAAAACGGAGCGGCTGAAATGATCCTGCAAACGGATCTGAGCGGTATGCTGCTGGCCCAAAAAATTGAATACTATGCGTCCAATTCGGAGGCCCGCGGGCAGATGGCCTTAAAAGCGCGTGATTTTGGCAGACCTGATGCAGCCCGGGAGATTGTAAAAGACATTTATGACGTGATGGGTGACGACTGACAACGAAGTCAACGGCCATACCGTGCCCAGCACGGGATGGCTTGAATTTCTCCGCCAGGAGCGGAGAAAGGCAAAAGCACGTCAGTGCTTTAACGGTGCACTTGCAACCGGGTGCTAAGCACCCGGTTTGTCATGCAAGAATTCATAAACAGCCAATCGCATAATTTAGCAGGAAAATGTATCAAAAAAAGTACCACATACACTTTGTCGGCATCGGTGGAATCGGAATGTCCGGCATTGCCGAGCTTCTCCTGAATCTGGGCTACACGGTCTCCGGTTCAGATCTAAAAGTATCGGATATTACCCGGCGTTTAGAAACCCTCGGGGGTAGCATATTTGAAGGACATGCTGAAAATCATATCGAGGGAGCGGATGTGGTCGTTGTTTCGTCCGCTGTCTATCCGGACAACCCGGAACTCATCGCAGCCCGGCAAACATCGACACCCGTAATACCCAGGGCTGAAATGCTGGCGGAGCTCATGCGTCTGAAATACAGCGTGGCGATTGCCGGGGCTCATGGAAAAACATCGACCACCTCTATGGTTGCGGCGGTGCTGGACACGGGTGATTTTGACCCAACGGTCGTTATCGGCGGCCGGTTAAAAAGTATCGGTTCCAATGCACTTCTGGGTCAGGGTGATTTTATTGTGGCGGAAGCCGATGAGAGTGATGGCTCCTTTCTAAAAATGTCACCGACCATCGCAGTGGTCACCAATATAGATCGAGAACACCTCGACTATTACCGGGATTTAGATGACATAAAGACGGCCTTTTTAAACTTTATTGACAGAATACCGTTCTACGGTTTGGCGGTACTTTGCCTGGACAACGAAGCCATACAGGATCTTATTCCCAAAATTCAAAAACGGTATACAACCTATGGGATGAGTACCCAGGCGGATTTTCAAGCCGAAAATGTCGCGTTTGAGTATTATAAAAGCCGGTACACGCTGCAGCAACAGGGCCGGCCGCTGGGAGAAATTCATTTAAACCTGCCGGGTCTGCATAACGTTTATAACTCGATGGCCAGTGTGGTGGTGGGTATCGAGCTTGGGATCCCGTTTGAAACCATCAAAAAAGCACTGGAAACACTGCAAGGGGTTCAGCGCCGGTTGGAAATCAAGGGGGAAATAAATGGCATCACGGTTGTAGATGACTATGGTCACCATCCGACCGAGATCAAAACCACCCTTCAGGCTGCCAAGGAGTGCTGGCCGGATAGGCGCAAAGTGGTTGTTTTCCAACCCCATCGCTATACCAGAACCAAAGCGCTGTTTGATGATTTCACACGGGCTTTTTACCAATCGGATGTCCTGGTTGTGTTACCGATATATGCCGCCAGCGAAAAAAAAATAAACGGGGTGAACAGCGGGTCCATGTGTGACGGAATCAGAGAACACGGCCACAAGGAAGTCATTTGCAAAGACAGCCTCCCGGCGGCAGTTTCTGATTTAATGGAGATATTAAAACCCGGTGATGTCTTGCTCACCCTGGGTGCCGGCGATATTTGGAAAGTCGGAGAAGAGATACTCAAAAAGTTGAAAACTGAAGGATCCAAACCGTAAATATTTTAGGATCATCTTGCGATCAGTTGTAGCGAATTAAGGCAAGTCAGGTGAATAATCTTCAAGTCAGCAGGTGTGGTCCCAGAGGGTCCAAGGGGTCAAGGATTCAAGGGTTCGAGTGAAAGGCTAAAGGCGCTGATAAGATCTTTAGAAAAAAAACACTTGAATCTTTATCCGCTGTCTCTTTGGCGGGCTTGACCCCTGGAATCCTTGAACCCCCCTCTCCAACTAAATTGGAGAAGAACCAAATTTTCGGCTTCGGCTGTGTGCCCTGAGCCAAGGATGCGGGGATCAACTCGAAGGGTATCTGATGTCCCTTGAGCATGAGGCAAATAATTGGTTACGGCATCGATTTGGCCGCAACGTGAAATTTGATGAGCCAATGTCCAAGCATACCTATTTCAGAATTGGTGGGCCGGTTGACGCCTTTGTAGTGCCGCAAAGTCAGAAAGATCTTATTGATCTCATCATTTGGGCCGGGCAAATGCAGCAACCGTATATCGTCATCGGCGATGGAACCAATCTGCTGGTGAGAGACGCCGGCATTCGGGGACTGGTGATCATGTTAACGAAATGCCTTAATAAAATATCGCGTCTGAACAGGGGCGATGACACAACCATCATCTCGGCCATGGCCGGCGCCCGGTTGCAAGCATTATGTAAATTTGCGATCGAATCCGGTCTTGAAGGCATGAATTTTGCCATCGGAATTCCGGGTACCGTCGGCGGGGGGATAGTAATGAATGCCGGTAGTGCTGCGGGGTCAGTGGAAGGTGTTCTGGATTCAATCGAGGTTCTGCTGTCGGGCGGAGAACGCTTAACGCTGGAGCGCAGCCAGCTGGTTTTTAAATACAGGAACCTATCTTTAAAAAACGTGGCGCCCAATGGGGATCTGGAAAAGACTATTGTCCTCGAAGGCCATTTTCAACTGCGACCGTCAGATGCCCGCTACCTGAAAAAAGAGGCACGCGAGATGTTGAATAAACGAAGAACGGCCCAGCCGTCAAATTATGCCAGCGCCGGATGTTTTTTTAAAAATCCGGCTTCCGGCAAAACAGCCGGCGAACTCATCGAGCTGGCCGGTCTAAAGGGGAAAAGAGTCGGCGGAGCCGAGGTTTCCGCCAAACATGCCAATTTCATAATCAATACCGATAATGCAACCGCCGCCGATGTGACGGCCCTGATGGAAATCGTGCAAGAAACCGTATCACAGACTTTCAACATTGAGTTAACACCCGAGGTGAAAATTGTTGGGAACCAGGCCTAAAACAAATAACTTTTATCGCCGGAGCAAATCAAAAAAACGGTACCCATCCGTTAAGCTTTCCGGATCTTTTATTAAAATGGTGATCGTCGTTGTCCTGGTGATATCCATGAGCCTTGGGTTTATCCTGATCCATGATGTCATCATCCAAAGTAATTACTTCAGCGCAAAAAACCTGATCGTCACCGGCACCCGGAGGTTATCGGCTGACCAAATTCTGGACCAGGCCGGCATTCGGTTTGGATCAAATATACTGGCCGTAAATCTTTCCGTATCACGCAAAAGACTGCTGGCCCACCCCTGGATTGACCAGGTAGCAGTTATGAGGGAAATACCGGACAAAATACGTATCTCGATCAAAGAGCACTCGCCCCTGGCGGTTGTTGATCTCGGCCGAAAATTTCTAATCAGCGATAATAGTATACTCTTTAAGGAACAGGAAGGGTCTGATCCTGATAATTTGCCGCTCATACGCGGTCTGAGATACTCTGATATCAGGATCCCCGGAGAACAAGCCCGATTGCACGAGGAAAAAAACAGCCCCTCAAAAGACACCGGAACCGGTCGTGCCGTTCACCGGCATACCGATGTGCATCCACTGGATGCGGTGATGGAAGTTTTGCAACTGGGCCTGAACGCAGGCAGTGTGCTGCCGAATGGTCGCATCAAACAAATCCGGGTCGACAAAGATATCGGTCTGACCCTCTATCCAGCCGATACCATCCGGGAAATTAGATTGGGTTATCACGAATATTCTGAAAAGTACACTATGCTCCGCAAGGTTTTTAATTTTATCAAACATCGGAAAATAAAACACTTTGCGGATTTTGATTCAATTGACCTTAACAATTTAGATCGAGTGGTTTTAGTACCGGTGAAAACTGAAAAACCCGCAAAAGATGGTAAGGAGGTTTAAGATGCAGGGCCAGAATCAAATTGTAGTTGGTCTGGACATCGGGACGACAAAAATCTGTTCCGTGGTTGGAGAAATATCCGGTGACCAGATAAACATCATTGGAATCGGCACCCATCCATCCATTGGACTCCGCAAAGGCGTGGTTGTAAATATTGAATCGACCGTAGAGTCGATAAAAAAAGCCGTTGAAGAAGCGGAGCTTATGGCGGGCTGTGAAATTACATCCGTATATGCCGGGATAGCCGGGGGGCATATTACTGGATTCAACAGCCGGGGAATTGTTGCCATAAAGGGCAACGAAATTATGGAAAACGACGTGGAGCGCGTGATCGATGCGGCCCGGGCCGTTGCAATCCCTATGGATCGCGAAGTAATTCACGTGCTTCCCCAGGAATACATTGTCGATGACGAACCGGGTATTCAAAATCCCGTCGGTATGGCCGGTGTTAGACTCGAGGCCAAAATTCACATAGTAACCGGAGCGGTGACATCCGCCCATAACATCGTCAAATGCGCCAACCGTTCCGGTCTGGATGTATGCGACATTGTCCTGGAATCTCTGGCTTCCGGCGAGGCGGTATTAACTGAAGAAGAAAAACAGCTGGGTACCGGACTTTTAGATCTGGGGGGCGGCACGACAGATCTGGCGATCTTTTCCGGTAAAAATATCAAGCACACATTCGTTTTGGCCCTGGGCGGCAATAACCTTACCAATGACATTGCCATTGGACTGCGGGCGCCGCATGCAGAAGCGGAGAGGATCAAAACAAAATACGGCACCTGTATTACGCGCAATATAAACAGCGCAGAAACCATTGAAGTGCCGGGCATGGGCGGGCGTGAGCCACGCAAACTGCCCCGACAGATTCTGGGTGAAATTCTGGAACCCCGCACCGAAGAGATCTTCTCTCTGATTCAACGAGAAATCTACCGGGCCGGAATGGAAAATGCAATTCCATCGGGGATCGTCCTGTCGGGCGGTTCAGCCCTGCTGGAGGGTGTCGTTGACGTGGCCGAATCGGTTTTCAATCTGCCCACTCGGCTGGGCAAACCGCGCGGTATCAGCGGTCTGGTTGATGTGGTCAATAATCCCATGTATGCCACCGGCGTGGGCCTGGTCATCTACGGAGCCCACAACAGGGATTCCAAGAAGTTCAGAATACGCGATAACAATATATTTAACCGGGTGATGACCCGGATGAAACGATGGTTTAAAGAAGTGGTATAAGTCACAATTGAATGCTGAAATCTGAGGCTAGCAGTGTTTATAAAAATATGTTCAGTAAGTTAATCGAGCGGTTCCGGGTTCACCGTTCAACGTTCAAGGTTAAAAGCATAAGCGATAGTTCCGTGATGCCTGCTTCTGGCCAGATTCAACACTCACCCACCGGGTGAAGCGACAAACATCGCCGGATTTTCTTTATGGCCTTGTAACCGGCATTGCGCAACCTTGAACCTTGAACCGCCTAACCCAGGTGCAATTAAATCATAGGAGGTGGAGGAAGTGTTCACTTACATAGACAATGAAAAATCAGCCAAATTGAAAGTTATCGGCGTGGGTGGAGCCGGGGGAAACGCGATCAACAATATGATCGCAGCCAAGCTCCAAGGTGTCAAATTCATAGCGGCCAACACGGATGCGCAGTCCCTGGATAT
>CAMYNZ010000024.1:17689-23714 GCA_947259865.1 uncultured Desulfobacterales bacterium
TCAGTTGGGAGAACAATTAACCCAGGGGCTTGGGGCCGGCGCCAATCCGCAGGTCGGCCGCGAAGCCGCCCTTGAGAGTGAGGAGGCTCTCAGAAGTGTCCTTGAGGACAGCCACATGGTATTTATAACCGCCGGGTTTGGCGGTGGCACCGGTACCGGTGCCACGCCGATTATAGCCGAAATCTGTAAAGATTTTGGCGCATTGACGGTAGCCGTCGTCACCAAACCTTTTTCATTCGAGGGTCGCAGACGGGCCCGCCAGGCCACGGAAGGCATCGAGGCTCTCAAAGAGGTGGCAGACACTACCATAACCATACCCAACGACCGACTCAGGGGAGTGGCCTCAAAAAATGCAAAGATGCTTGAAATGTTCAGAAAAGCCGATGAGGTTTTACTGCATTCCGTTCGGGGGATCACCGATCTGATCATGATGCCGGGCCTGGTAAATCTTGATTTTGCGGATGTAAAGACAACCATGTCGAAGGCCGGTATGGCGATTATGGGTATCGGCATCGCCAGCGGGGAAAACCGGGCGACCCTGGCAGCTGAACGTGCCATCTCCCATCCGCTTCTGGAGGATATTTCCATTTCAGGTGCCTCGGGGGTATTAATGAACCTTACCAGCAGCAGTGATTTAACTATGGAAGAAATGACCGAAGCCTCCGACCGTATCTACAATGAAGTGGGGGAAGATGCTGACATTATCTGGGGAACGGTTGTGGATGACAGTCTCGGGGAAGAATTGCGGGTAACCGTTATTGCCACCGGCATCGGTTTGGGGCCGGAATCGGCAATGGCTGATAAACGCGGTGATCTTTCAACCAGGGGAAAGGTAAGGGATATCACACCGGCTGACTTAAAAAATGCCGAAGACTACGATGTGCCTACATTTATCCGTCAAAAGAGGGCCGTGGGAGAATCAACCGGTTCCCGCTACAAGGGCACGGTAATGGACAACAATGATCTGGATATTCCCACTTTTCTGAGACGGAAGGCGGACTAGAGACTGACGATTGACAGCGGGTGATTGTCGATTGTTCATTGACAATCGCCCCGGGAGGACTGAATATTGTGCCAGGATTGGGTTATCATTTGACCGTTAATAAATGAATGTCAAACCGCAATGGCACACAAAAAAGCAAAACAACCCCGGAATTTCGTCGAATCTGAGATCGGAACGATCCGAAAAAGAAATAGGGCGCGCATAAAGATCGCTCTTGTTTATCCCAATGAATATCCTATCGGCATGTCCAGTCTCGGTTTTCAGGCCACCTATCGGTTGTTCAACCAAATTGATCACCTGGCCTGTGAACGGGCATTTTTACCCCCTGATATTAAACGAAAAGGAGGCCGCCTTCACACGGTAGAATCCGGCAAATCACTCCGTGATTTCGATATTATTGCTTTTTCAGTATCTTTTGAAAATGACTATCCCAACATATTAACGGCGCTGCATTATTCCGGACTCCCCCTGCGAACCAGTGATCGAAAAGCCCCCCTCCCGCTGGTAATTGCAGGAGGAGTGACCTGTTTTATGAATCCGGAACCCATTGCCGCCTTTATCGATTGTTTTTTGATCGGGGAAGCGGAAGAAATGCTCGAGCCGTTTGCGGAATGTCTGCTTGGGTGTGACCCGGGTTCGAGAGCCGGACGAAGGGAATGTCTAAAATCGATTGCTCAAAAAGTCCCGGGAGCATACGTTCCTGCTTTCTACCGCCTGAAATATAATGCCGACGGGACCCTTTCCCGTTTCGAGCCTCGAATCAACGTACCGCCTAAAATAAAGCGCACCTACGTCAAGGATCTATCCGCAGCACCGACCCACACCAGCATTGTTACCCCGCATACCACCTTTGACGAAACCTTTCTGATAGAAGTCGGACGGGGATGTCCCCATGGATGCCGTTTTTGCGGTGCAGGCTTTGTCTATCGGCCCTCGCGATTCAGGCCAATCCCTCTGCTGCAGGATTGTATACGACAAGGCGCTGAAATTACACCTAAAATCGGTCTGGTCGGCGCTGCCGTATCTGATCTTCCCGGCATCGAGCAACTCTGCAGCCCCAAGGTAAAGCAGGCGGTCACATTATCTTTCAGTTCGCTGCGGGCAGACGCTCTTGGCCCTGAACTGGTATCGGTGCTGCGTCAAAGCAACATCAAAACCGCCACAATCGCTCCGGATGCCGGTTCTGAGCGCATGCGGCGTGTAATCAACAAGGGGATTACCGAAGATAATGTGCTGGCGGCAGTCGAAACCTTTGTTGAAAGCGGCATTCCCAACCTGAAGCTTTATTTTATGATCGGGCTACCCACCGAAACCATAGATGATGTCGAGGACATCATCGCGCTTTGCAAAAAAATAAAACACCGGTTTTTGAGATCAAGTCGATCAATGAAACGAATCGGTGAGATAACCGTCAGTTTAAATTCGTTTGTACCCAAGCCCTTTACCCCGTTTCAGTGGGTAGCAATGGATGACGTTGCCAGCTTAAAAAAGAAGATAAAGAAGATAAAGGAGGGACTAAAGAAAGTGGCCAACGTCCGAGTTCACGCCGATATACCCCGCTGGGCTTATATACAGGCCCTGTTGTCCCGGGGTGATCGTCGTGTTGCAGATATTTTATCCCTGGCGCACGCTAACCATGATAACTGGCCCCAAACCCTAAAAACCACACCGCTGAACTCCGATTTTTACACCCTCCGGGAACGTGACCCGGACGAGCTGCTGCCATGGGATTTCATCGATCATGGCATCAAAAAATCTTTTCTGGCAATGGAGTACAAACGGGCCTTACAAGAAAAAACGTCCCCAGCCTGCCCGCTGGAATCCTGCAGCATCTGTGGGGTTTGCCAAGAGGAGACAGCGGATTAAAAGCGGTCTCAATACTTCAGTTTAGGCTCAAGGGTAAGGCGCAATATTAGGTTAGCCGGTTTGTCCCGCTTACAGCGGGATTGGGCCCGTTCAAAAAGGAATGCTATCAGATTTTATGGTACAACCGGCAAACGGGCCATCGGGCCAAACCTTGCAACATATGAGCATTTCGAAGGGGTTTGCAATCCGCATAGGTACTCTGGCGGACTGTTGGGCCTTAGATGGACTTTGAAACCACTTCTACGCCAACAAAACCCCGCCAAATTTATCTTCAAAAATTACCATTCACCCGGGCTGAGTTCAGTCGAACCATGTAACTTAGAATCACTCTAAAAACCTCATAGCGACTCAATTTTCCAGGGTGAATTCCCTTTTTTTGCCACCAAAAAAGGACTTGCAAGCTTTACCCCATTATGGTAGTTGAGCATTTTTGATTCATCTGTGTGTGTGACCGCGCTTTGAAAGGATTAAGGGGATATGACCTCAAAGAAAAACCTCCAATTTGTATACGGAGCAGCGATCGTATTATTCGTTGTGGGAGTTGCAAGCTATGCCTATACCGCTTTTTCCGCAAAACCACCGGATCAACCCATCCGGCTGATGTATAGAGTTGTGGCCGGCAATGTGGTTTTTGATCATAAAACACACGTGGATATAGGCGGATATGGCATAACCTGTGCGGATTGCCATCACCATCCCGAAGACGACGAATCAGCCAATCAAGCCTGCGGGAATTGTCACGCACCCCCTTCAAAGTCCAAAACCGTCCGGGACAATTGCCTGGACTGTCACGAAGAAGAGGAAATCGAAGAATCCACCCCAATGAAACGAGGTGACGCATTTCATCAACAATGCAGCAATTGCCATAAAGAGATCGGAACCGGTCCAGTCTTTCCCGTAGATGAAGAATGCAGTGCCTGCCACAGGAAAAACTAAAGGGTATCGTTTTGGCAGCCTGTATTTGATCAATTTATTACAGAAAGTTGAAATATGATAAAAAAATCATTGCTCGGATTCGCAAAACCGCGTCTCGAATACGAACTGCTCAGGGATTTTTCTCAGGAACCCGTCGAGATTCCGGTGCCCAAATCTGTTACCATATTACTGGACGGCCCATATAACCCCAAAGAGTCGACTTTACTCAAACAGGGTGATCCGGTAAAAACGGGCCAGAAACTCTCGCTTGCACCCGACACGACCGCTTATGCCGTATCCTCTGTTACAGGTACCATAACCGCCCTGTCCTCCTATGCCGGTGATTTTGGCAAGTTTTATACCGCAATTACAATTGATGTTGGCGAGCTTGATGAGACCGACGATCTGTTCAACACCCAACACAAAGATACCACCTTGCCGGTGGCTCAAAATTATCTGGCACAATTGCCCGGCGGTTTGCCGCTAAATCTGCTGGATGATCCCGAGAAACCCATAAAAACGATTGTCATATACGGCGGCGATAACGATCTTTTGGTCACCACCAATCAATACATCTTCAAAAACCATACCGATGATTTAAAAGAAGGCATTCGTATCTTAAAACAAATCGCGGCAGTGGATCAGATTATCATAGCCATACCCGGCGAATTCATGCACGGATACGGTCAAATCGGCGCCGAAGTCAAAAATGTCAGGACCGAATATCCGGCCGCCAACCCCATCATGATAATGAAGGATATATTGGGCCAGATCGTGCCGGCCGGAAAGCAGTGTGAAGATTTGGGTGCCTGTTTTATCACCGCCGAAGCGGTGGCCGCCATCGGCAGCGCTTTCCAAAATGGGCATATCCCGGTTTCAAAGCTGATAACGGTTGTCGCTAAAAACGGCCATGCACAATTGGTATCGGCACGAATTGGCACGCCGATTGGCCACGTTCTCGACACATTGGGGATAACGCTGGCCGATAAAGACAGAATTATATTAGGCGGACCCATGACCGGCGCTACAGTGTGGTCTGAGGATCACCCGGTCATGCCGGACACCACTGCACTGATTGTACAAAGCAAGGAAGACATTCCCTATGTTTCCGATTATCCCTGCATCAACTGCGGTGATTGTATCCGAATTTGCCCTGTTTATATTCCCATTAATATGTTGGTTCGATTTCTCGAAGCCGGACACTATGAGGAGGCCGCAGATCAATACGATTTATATTCATGTATTGAATGTGGGCTATGCAGTTTTGTCTGCCCATCGAAAATCCCGATCTTTCAGTATATCCGGCTGGCAAAATATGAACTGGGCCGGGTAAACTCAGTGGAGGCGGCGCATGGATAGACCCAAAAAATTCATCGTTTCACACGCTCCCTTCTGGCATAACGGAAGCAGCGTTAATGAAAGATATTATAATATCATTCTTGCGGCCCTGCCGGCCATCGTGCTGGGTATCACACAGTACGGTATACCGGCACTGGCCGTGATAGCCCTGTCCGTGTCATCGGCGATTTTCTGGGAACTGGCTATAAACCATTTGACCCGCCGACCCATCACCATCGCTGACGGTAACGCCGCATTTATCGGACTCCTGCTGGCAATGGTTTTGCCGGCAACCACACCATGGTGGGCGGTGCTCACCGGAACCTTTATTGCCGTTGTCGTCGGCAAACAGATATTCGGAGGCATCGGCAGCAACGCTTTCAACCCGGTAATGCTTGCATTGGCAATGCTGATGGTCTCCTGGAAAGAACTTTTTGATTTTGACCAGGCGCTGTTAAACTACGACCTTGATATGGTTATGGTATATCCGCTGGCCGCTGTTAAAAATTTTGGTGTTGAAGCAATTGATTCCTTCAAACCATGGGACCTTCTGCTGGGCAGACAAAGCGGTGCTATCGGGTCTACATTCGGGTTGGGCCTGATTGCGGGTGGCGTCTACCTGATCATACGGGGATATATCCGCTGGGAGGTATCGATCTCCTTTTTATTGGGTATATTTTTAACGGCCGGGATTTTCTATCTGAGCGCTCCAGAGCGCTTCGCAGGACCGATGTTTCACCTCTTCACCGGTTATACATTAATCGGTGCATTTTTTCTAGCAACCGAGGATTCATCGTCACCGGTCAATTTCATTCCAATGCTTATTTACGGCGCTGCCGGCGGTATAATGACCGTGCTTATCCGAAACATTGGCGCCCATATAGACGGTGTGGTCTATGCGAT
>CAMYNZ010000025.1:0-17503 GCA_947259865.1 uncultured Desulfobacterales bacterium
TATAAGTGGAAAGAAGGGTTCGATCGTCAAAAAACACTTCAGAAACGGGTTCAGTGTTGCCATTGAATAAGCCGGTCACTCTTTCAGCGATAATTTTCGCGCAGGATTCAATCGGAAAAAAATCATCGGATCGAATCTCTGCAATTAATGCCTCCAATCCCTCCTGAATAGCAGATCGAATTATATCAATGTCAAAGGTGACTTCATGAATCAACGAAAAATCTTTTAGAGTCGAATTGTAATATTTACTTTTTCGTGTTTTTCGCCCAATTACTGCAAATTCTTTAATTGAAAGTCGATTTGTGTCATTATCCACGGAAATATCGTATCTTTGATGCATTTTATCTTCCTTTTATTAGCGAAGTTTTTTTCGCGATTCCTTCTTAAGTTGCTACATTAAATAAGAAACAGCTCCTTCTGCAGTAAAGTGGGTGAACGCCAAGTTTCCGGGGCCTGAATGAGATTATCTAAAATAAATAGAATTGAATACTGAGATTTAATGAGACCAACCCGCATGATTTAAATGTTAGCAGTAAATAAGAATAAAAAAGGCAGGGTCATTTCCGACCCTGCCTTTATAGTCAAATAATCCTCAAGCCCTACCAAGGCAATTTATGCGTCATTAGACCTGATTGCCAAGACTATATTTTGAGGATAGTTTAAAGAATATCAGCAAAATATTAAGCTTATCTCATAATTAATATTAATCCGGATATTTGTCAATCCAAAATATTTCTGATGGGGTCTGTCCGGTACAATTACCTTACTTTATAAATCAAATATTTCTTGATCTACCCGGGCCCTATAAAGATGCAAGGCTGCCCAGATCCACACATTGCCTACCAGCGACCCTTTAGCCATCTTGATTATACTGGGCCAGCTCGGATTCAGCAAATTTTTCTACTTGCTTGTGCACGACTTGATTCATGCGAACAAATTCACAACCGATCATAATATGCTGAAATATTTCATGGTCCATCGTCCACTTGACTTCCAGTTCGATATCGGAGGAAAATTCTAATTGGGTCCGTCCTTTGATTTGATGCAGAAAAAAAGTATCGCCGATACTGACTTTTAGAACATCATCTCTGGGTAAGATAAACCGCAGCCCTCCGACACTGATATCCGCTATTTTATAAGGAACCAAATCCGATCGCCCGGGAATTGTAAATGCCCCCATAACCTCATCTTTGGCCGAAAATACAATCCGCTTAAACTTTCTTCTTTCTGATCCATTGTAATTCTTTTCCATGATTAACTCCTGATGTAATGACTTGGCCCTTTGAATCTTTTAACTGCTAATGCATCGGCCGTGACATCTTTTTGCTGATACTGGATTATAATGAAGCATAAAGCAGGGTGTGTATTTAAGGCTCCATCACCTTGGCTCATAACCAAATTGACTTCAACGAGATTATGCATAAATTACTACCTATGCTGCTGGTTAAGTACAGATCTGATACTATATTTTTAATCTTAAGAACCAATCAAGATCTTTTAATCCGGTTTGTTTATAAAATTGAATGACATCAAGAATTACCGCAAACGCTTTAGCACTTATTGCGCTGCCTTAATAGGAACCTATCCTTGAGAAACAGGCGTAAGATGTTTCAGAAAATATCGACCCTTCCAATTTTAACAAATTAAAAACCCCATCTCCGGTTGTGAGAGATGGGGTTTAAATGTGTTCGAATGATAAACGGAAACACAGCTTATACGTGCCCGCCAAAAGCGCCGGGCGGCACATTCCTGGACTTGGCCCAGTGTGCACGCGGAAAGGAATCCGGGCCTTCAAAGGAATCAGCGTTTATTTCGTCCTGGCGTTCTTCTTCACCTTCTTTGACGCGATCCCGGCATTCACCTTCGCATTTTCCGGTAATATCTCGTTTAGGCATATCGGTCATAGGAAATCCTCCTTCCATCGGAAATTTTCCCGATTTGCAATTGGGTCATCTGATATGTGCAAACAGATTGTTTTTAACATGGGCAGTGATTGGCAAAAGTCAAGTAACAGACTCTGTAAATCAGCGCCTTTAGCACAATGGTTCGTTTTAAACTGCTTATAATTGATTTTAGTGTTGGGGTTTGATAAAGGGAACACCTTTGACCCTTAGCGCCCCTTTGGAAGGTTGATCTGAATATGACCCATAAAGATACGTCTTTTGTTGCTGCCCCCGGAAACCAGCCGGTGGCCGGCGCCCTTTTTGTATCGGGCGCCTCAGTAACAATTGCGATAATCGGAGCCCTTGTTAAAGCGGTATCCGTTGATCTATCTCTTGAAATGATTGTCTTTTTTCGCAGTATCCTGACACTTGTTTTTTTGCTGCCTATTCTTTTTCGTCCGCACAACCGAACGTCTATCCGCACGACCTGCTTTCGATTCCATATCCTGCGCTCGCTGGCCGGTCTGGCAGGCATGTATTGCTTTTTCTTTATCCTGGCACGCTTACCTCTGGCAGTAGCAGTTTTGCTCAACTTTACATCACCGATTTTCATCCCTTTGATTGCTTATTTCTGGATCAAAGAACCGGTACCCGCCCCGGTGCGGGCAGCCATTTTTATCGGATTTGTCGGTGTCGCCCTGATCCTCAAGCCCGGCAGCGAGCTGTTCAGACCCATCGCATTTTTGGGTATACTATCGGCAATACTTGTGGCCACCGCCATGGTGGCCATCCGACGGATGTCTCCCCAGGAGCCGCCCCATCGGATCGTATTTTACTTTTCGTTAATTGCCGCTTTAATCTCCGCGGTGCCGCTGCTATGGGCCTTTCAACTCCCACGGGGGCAAACCCTGGGCCTGCTGGTTCTGATAAGTTTATTGGCCGTGGCCGGTCAACTCATGCTGACCAAAGGCTACAGCCTGGCACCTTCGGCCCGGGTGGGGCCATTTACCTATGGCAGTGTGATTTTTTCTGCAATTATCGGCTGGCTTGTCTGGGATGAAGCCCTGGACTTGTTGACGGGTTTGGGTGCAATTCTAATCTGCCTGGCAGGCATTTTGGCCACCTTTAAAACAAAGGCCCAGCCCGGACCGGTGACGCCGGGGTCTTTTCATCTTTCCCAGTCTGCGGTCGACCGAAAATCATCCGATAAGCCTTATCAAAAATCCATCTAATGTCCGATGAGTTGATTTATACGTCAATTCAATCTAGTCATCCAAAATGATCATTTTGATCTCATCGGAATTGGCCCGCAACTCCGGAGCATACATGGCATAGGCCCTGGCCGGCAAGGCGCTGAACCGTCCGGGCACCTCGGCCCGCAAGCGGTAGCTGACACTGTGCCTGCCGCGCGCCAGTCGACGAACGAAAAAGGCCGTTTTTTCATCGCGAAACTCAACATAGGCGTTCATTTCGTTGCCGGTATAACCGCTGCGGACTTCAGTCGCTTCAAAGCCGGCAGCTTTCATGTCTTCGATGACGATGTACTCGTAATCGTTTTTGCTGTCGATGATCAGTTCCACCTCGACCATTTCGCCGCTTTTGACCGCTGCCAGATTTTCCAGCAACTCGCGCCGGTACTTTTCCACCTTGCGGTCCACCACCTGACCGCGGGACCCGACGTCCTTGACGGTCTTGTTGACACTTTTTAGGTGATACACGCTGCGCTGTATTTTTATCTCCAGTCCTTCCCGGGCAATAAAGTCTTCCAGGCTAAAGTAATCCAGATAGGCGTTGAAATAGAGCGGACCGCTGCCGGATTTTTTGAGTTTCAATGTATGGTCACCGGTGGTGATCGCCTGTCCCTGCAAAACGAAACGGTTGTCAAAGACAAAAAGGTTCTGGCGGTTAATGGTAACCGTTTTTTTCTTTTGGCCGTCGTAATGAATATCAACCGCAAGATCGGGCTGATCTTCCCCACTGGCGACCATGAAATCGGCCAGCGCTTCAATGACGAGAGCGGTGTCCCGGGTGCTGTTCCAATAAGTGGCATGTTTGCGGTTGTTCAGCAGATATTTGACCAGCCCGGCGGCCCGGGGGCTGCCCGGAGCGGTACGCGCCAGGAGTTTGAGATAATAGGCATGGGCCTCGTATTCACTGCCGTACCAGTACCACCAATAGCTGCTATTGGGCAGATTCAAATATGCGGTCTGGTTCTCCGGGTCTTCCACCAGGTATTGCTCGATGTTTTGCAGCACCATCTGCAGCTTTTGATGATCTTCGATCCTGTGCAATCCTACGGCAAACATGGCCTTGCCGTATACCGCCAGATCGTTGCGGTCCCGGTAAAGGTACTTGCGCATGGTGCGGTCTTCCTTACCCGCATCCGTTAAAACCATATAGACAAAGGCATCCAGATTGTCGGCCCGGGATTTGCCTTCTTTGCGGGTGCGATCCCAGAGCTTGAGGCGCTTAATTTGTTGGGTCTGATATTTTCCAAGCCACTTGATCCCGCGCGACAGCACACCGGACGGCAACGCCACCTGGTTTTGCCGGGCCAGCTGCAGGCCGTGCACCACATAAGCGGTGGTGTGCGGATAGGATTTTTCACCGTAACCGCTGAACCAGCCCCAGCCGCCGTCGGACAGCTGCATGCCGGCCAGACGCTTGATCCCGGTGTTGACCATATCGGCAACCGTGTCCTCATCAAAAACCGGGTTGTGCTTATAGCGTTTCCACTGACGGGCTCGTTCCTGATCATCACCAATTTCCTGGGCGTTCAGATTTGTCCGTTTTTCTCTGATCTGCTCCAAATCCAGCCCCATATTCAGCAGGATCCGCTGGGTCATAACGGTGGGCAAAAATCGGTTGAGCGTCTGTTCGGTGCATCCATAGGGGTAGCTGACCAGATAGGGCAAGGCATCCACCATCACCCCGGCCAGTGTCGGTGAGTACCGTAATTCCAGGCGGGATTGATCGACCCGTCGGGCTGCGGGCACCTTGAAAGACACGGCCGCCTCGGTTTGATCCGGGCGGATCACACCTGAACGGGGCACCTGTTTGGCCATGCCGTGCACGTAGACCGGAAAGCGCATCTGCATGGCGTCCGATTCTTCATCGGTCAGCGCCAGCATTCGCACCACCACATCACCTTCCCTTAAGACTTTGACCCGCCAGTCAACCCGCTTTTCGGCCCCGGGCAAAATGGTGACGGACTTATGCGGTTTTTCGTCTTTAAGCAGCTCCAAGCGGTTGCCCTCTAATTCGAGTTGTACCTTAGCGCGTTTTTTCTTTTTAAGATAATTGTGCACATTGGCCGAAAGCACGACTTCGTCTTTTTCAACGAAAAACCGGGGGGCTTGAAGCCGCACAATAACATCCTTGCGGGTAACCGCTTCGGCCGTACCCTCCCCCACCCGGGTCCCGTGACCCATGGCCCAGACTTTTATTTTCCAGGCCGTCAGATTTTCCGGCATGGGAAAACTGACCTCGGCCCGACCGTTTTCGTCGGTGGTGAGATGGGCGGACCAGAAGGCCGTGTCGGCAAACTTGCTGCGCACTACCGGTTGTACCAGATTCGGGGGCGGGGCGGCTTTTTGGTCCGCACGCTGTCTTGCACCGGATCTCATCGGGGACCGTGCCTCTTTTTTAGCAGAAACTCTTCCGGCAACGGCTTCGTCAGCGGCCGGTGCGCTCTCTGCCAAAGCCATTTCTTCTGTGGGCCGGGGAGCGGCAGGATCATCACCCCTTTGAGATTGGGCCACCAGCTGACCAAAAACCCCCACCGGCTGAAGGGTAACTTCATTCTTTTTAAGCAGATTGAAAAACCGGCGCGCCAGGCTGGACTGGGTCTGCGGATAATGGGTCCGTCGCCATTTCCAAAAAAAGGACTTTATTTCCGGAATGTTGGACCCGCCGGCGATGTACTCCACCGAACGGTCATAGACGCTGATGACGGCAGAGCCCTGAAAGGGCCTTTGAAAATAATCGGTCAACGTCACGGCCAATTTGGCTGATTCACCGGGGCGGAAAGTCTTTTTTGAAGGACTGACACTGACGTTGAGCACCCGTTTTTCGGGCGGCACGACGATCTCGCGGGTCTCCGTGTGAACCTTGCCATCGTATACACTGAAGGCCTCCACAAAGAAGTTGGGCATGTCTCTCTTTGTTATCTTGATTTCCTGCAGCGCACTTTTGCCGGTCATGTGGATCACCCGGGGCGGCAAATAAACGCCGTTGGCCGGCCGCACAAAAAGCACCACCGCCGCCCCTTTTTTGTCGGTGTTTATCATCAATCGGACTGTATCGCCGGCGGTGTATTCGCGCTTGTCCGTTACCAGCTCAACCTTGGCAAACCGATAGCGGGCACCGTCGTCCCCTTGCCCGTGGACAGTGAAAATATAACCCCCTTCGATGGTGTGGTCTTTAGCATCCGTGATCGCCAGGGAAAGACGGTACTGTCCGGGCCGGGAGGCCTGGATTTGCAGTTTGGCCTGTCCCTGGGCATCGGTATCCAGCCGCCACTTCTGCACTTCGGTCTCCCGGGGTTGGCCTTTTTTGTAAGTTATACGCCACAGCTTCAAGACACCCCGGCCCTTAACCGGTTTACTGTCCAGCGTGCGGGCCTGGAATCCGGCCGAGACCGTATCCCCCACGCGGTAATGACCGCGATCCACCCAGGCATATACCTTAAAGGGCCGGCGGGCCACCAGCACCTCACCCTGACCGGCAATGGTGCGCCGGGATTGGTCGCGCACTTCGGCGCTGATTGTATAGCGGTGATCCCGGTCGCCGTGAATCAGCTGGGCCAGCCGGGTGTCGATTTGGATATTGAGGGTGCCGCCTGAGCCGATTTTGGCGTTTCCTTCCGCCACGATTTCCGGTTGGCGCCCCGGCCTCTGCTGCCACCAGGTCCATATAGGCCGCCTGCAGCCCCAGTGCTGCCAGCCCGGATACCAGGGATAATCATATCCGTACCACCAGTAACCGGGACCGTAAAACCAGTCCCAGTAAAAGATTGGATACCAGCGGCTGTCGAATTCCGTTCGCAGTACCTTGTAATTGACAGTGGCCTCGGTAACCGCTGCGCCGAAATAATATTTTGCCGAAATCACAACCGGTATTTTTTCACCCAGCCTGACCGGTTCGACGGGCGCTTCTATTTTGACTTCAAACTCGGGCTTTTTGTATTCTTCCACTCGGAACGTGTGGCCGCCGAGGGCGGTGCCCTGACTGTGGGACAGGCTGTATATCCCGAGCGCGGCATCTTCCGGCAGCTCAATCTGTCCGGAAAATCCGCCGTAGGCATCGGCGGTTACGCTTTGAGAATAGACCGCCTCATTTTTAGGGTTCCGCAGATAAACCGTTAAACGGCGACCGGCAAACCGTGATTGATTTTCCTGATCGTATTTGGTCTGTCTCAGCCAGGCCTTGAATTTTACGGTATGCCCCGGACGGTAGACAGGCCGATCGGTTACAAACAGGGTCTTGGTCTGGTTGTATTCGGCGTCATAATAATTTGAGTACCAGACCCCTGAAAATCCCATAAAAGCCAGCCGCCCCGCTGACGTATTGGCCGTCACCAGCCAGTGGTAATTGCTTGACAGCTGACCGGGGTCAAGTACAACGCCCCCGTCCTGATCACTGCTCCGGGTAAATCTGCGGGTGAGTATCCGGTAACGCTGGGTGTTTTTAATCCGTTTTTGATCGTAGCCGAAAAATTCAAGGGTGACCCCGCTGATTGGTTTGCCACTGACCGCATCGGCCACAAAGTAAAAAGCTTGCTGTTTCAACGGTTTTTTGACAATGACGGTATCGTTGACCCAGATAATAATGCGGGCGGTGTTGCCGTTTTGCATCCTGGCAATCAGCAGATATGCGCCGGCTTTTTTCAGGGCGGCCGGCATCCGCACGGTGACCTGCCGATCCCAGTGCCGCCGGTCCGGCTCCAGATCCATTTCCCAGCTTGCGGTTTTGGGGCCGATGTAACCGGTTTCATTTTCATGCACCAAGCGCCAGCCGATCCGGTTGAAGTTTATTTTATTCCAATTTAGACGCCGCGGGTTGGAGCGAATATAGGCTTTGGCATCGCGCAAAAGCTTTGAAACCTTGATGCGGTAAGCATTAAATTGGACCCGCTTGCCGTTGCGAAAGCGGTATTCTACTGTGGGATTGCGACCGGCCGGCTGGGTGCCGAGGGGTTCAAAGGCTCCCCAGTTGTTCAGAATCTGGTCAATTCTTCGGCGGGCATGTGATTTGTTATAGGCTACATACTGTTTCCAGAACGTAACGGCCCGGTCGTAGCGCCTGCGGTTTTCGTAAATTCTGGCAAGGGCATCTATAGCATTGCTCCGACGGCTGCCGCCCGTTCGGTCCGCAAGCGCTTTAAACTGTTTAATGTAGTTAAAGGCATCCGGCAGATTGAACCGCCGTACACCGGTGGCCAATTTGGCGATGGTTTCCGTATCCGCCAAGGTGTGCACGTCATAGGGTCCGCTTTCCTGTTTTTTGATCTCTTTTTCGGCGGCCGGTCGGCCCCAAGGAAAATAGCGACCATAGGCGGCCATGGTCTGCACACCGAACTGCTGATGCAGAAAAACGGCAAAGGTATATTTGACCTGAACTTCGAGACGCGTATCGGTGGCGGCCGCTTTCAGCAACAACCAGCGCCAGCGCTCACCGTCGGATACAGCCGATTGGAAACCATGCGGCACCTTGTGATAAACGGGGTTTCCCTGACCATCCACCGGTGCGCCCCGGCTGGCGGCGTGATATTCATAACCGTACCCGGGTTCATAATCCGGCAGCCGGGAAAGGTCCGTGAGATACTGCAGCCGCCAGGCCTGGTTATATCCGGCGTACTGCTGCAACATCCCGGCAAACTCCAGATAGAAACCGGCCACCTGTGTTTTGGCCGGATCTTCAGCTGCAAACGGCATGGCTTGCACCATGAGCTGCAGCGACCGTACCCGGTCGCGCTGAATGGCATTTACATATTGGCCGCCGCCGCGGTGGTGCCCGCGTTCAAATTTACCGGCCACCCTGTAACCCCAGTGGGGGTTATAGCTGTAACTTCTGGCGGCCGCCTGCAGCAGACGCCAGTTTTGGCCGTGCCTTGCAATGACCTTCTCGCGGAAGTCGTCCAGTTCATTCATGCGGTTTAAACGCTGCAGGCCCTGGTAGACCTGGGCCAGATCCCCCCCCACCTTCTGGGGATCATTTGCTATTTCGAGGCATAACCGGCGGTACAGCTCGTAGGCATTCTTCCAATTGCCGTCCGTAAACGCTTTCTGAGCTTGTTTGCGCAGTTGAACGTGTTCCGTCTGTTGAGCACTAACCCCGGCTGCAATCAGTAAAAAAACCATCATAAATATGGCCGGTTTTATTAATTTCATCCGTTACCTCCCGCGAATATAAGCGTCTTGCAATTGATCTTCAGTGTGGATCTGGGTTGCAATAAAAAAGCCGAGCCTGGACTCGACTGTGAGATCATTTTAAACGAAAAGCCGCAAATTTGCAAGAAAGGTGCCCAACGGTCGTGATACGGCTGTCTATGTGAATCTACCCGATCGGACGGTGGGGGCCACCCTGTAATAGTTTGTCAACGGTTAGTGTTAAGGACTTGCAATGAAACGCGGGTTTGTATAAATAGGATCGAAATCAATTAAAAAGATAAAGGAGAATGGGAAATGATTCATGTCATAGCCACCATTGAATTGAATGCAGGCTGCCGGGAGAATTTTCTGAAAATCTTAAATGAAAATGTTCCCAAAGTGAGAGCCGAGGAAGGCTGCCTGGCCTATGAACCCACTGTTGACGTTGAACCGGGTTTGCCGATTCCGGTGGCGGTCAGAGAAAATGTGGTGACCATCGTCGAGGCCTGGGAAAATCTGGAAGCGCTTCAGGCCCACCTTAAAACGCCCCACATGACGGCGTATCGTGAAGCGGTGAAAGACTGGGTAAACAATTTGAGCCTGCAGGTATTACGGCCTGTTTGAATTGAGCAACCTTTTCATCAAAACCTGACGCCCCTTTGCAATGTTTAAAATCAAACGGGGCGTCATATTGTCGCGTCTGAAAAACTTGCGAAATGGTTTAGAGGGCCAGCACCTATTCCTCGTCTTCAACAATACGATAGGTATGCGCAACCTTGGCGTTTACGGATGCCATTGCACTGCAGTACTTGGTAACCGAAAGTTCGATGGATCGTTCCACATCCAGGGGCTTGACCCCTTTGCCGTGCACAACAAACTCGATATTGATGTCGGTGTAGCGTTTGGGGTGCTCTTCTGCCTGATCGCCGGATATATTTACCTGAAGATCGCTGATGCTGGCGCGCTTTTTTTTGAGAATCGAAACGACATCCATGGCCGTACAGCCGGCCACCCCCATCAAGACCATTTGCATCGGCGTAGGACCGCTGCCCCCATCCGAAGAATCCAGAATCAACCCCGCGCCATTATCAGCGCGGGCTACAAACTGAAAACCGTCTGTCCAATTGAGTTGGGCTTTCGTAGCCATTGCATTCCTCCTTTAAAGATGTTTATCAATCAACATTATGTCTAGTTCTAATGGATCATCAAAAAAGCGTAACGGTTCATCTCCTGCGTGTAATCGGTGCGAACCGCAATCGGAAAACCGATCTGTTTGACCGTCTGATAGATATCCACCGCCATTGCCTCCGGTGAAGGGCGCGCCATTTTCGGCTCCCGGCACAGGTCTTTTTCTTTTGAGCATTCCTTGCATATACTGCAGCTGTCCATAAATAACAGAAAGGTTCTTTCATAACCGGCGAGAAAAATCTCTCGTTCCAGTTTCAAAAGTTTCAGGTTAACCTTGCGCGACCAGGCATGGCGATCTTCAGGATTATCCAGCTTTATTGCAAACCGAAAGATTGCCGCCTGGCTGTATTCTTGAAAAAATCGCCGGCATTCATCAACCCCTGGAAGATTGGGTGGACAGCAGGCGCTCTGGCCATAACCGCCGCAGCCGAACATACACTTCATACGCACCCATTGCGAAACGATGATATCCCCGGGATTAATCCATTTATAATCGGTGTAGCCATGCTTCTCAAAAAGCACTGCTACATCTTTGTAATTGCTCTGATCCAAATCCAAATGGTTTTCCATTACTTTTTCCTTTGGTTTGGGGCCTTACACGAAGCGCTGGATGCTAAAAGGTGCCGGATCTAAATGTGGGGTGTGTCCGGTGATGATCTCTGCCACCAGTTTTCCGGTACCCGGGGCCATGGATACGCCCGTCATGCCGTGTCCGGCTGCCACAACCAGGTTATTGTGCCGGGGCGCAGAATCGATAATGGGCAGATCGTCATATGTGACCGGGCGCATACCGACCCACTCTTCCAGGACGGGTTCTCCAGCAGGATCCTGCAAATATTCCCGGGCAACATTTTTCAGGTTCTGAAGCCTTTCCGGAATAATTTTGGTATTAAGGCCAGAAAATTCCATAGTCCCCCCAAGACGGTACCCGCTTTTCCAGGGGGTAGCAACAACACTTTTCTCGTAAAAATAACATGGCCGTTCGGGGCAAATTGCGGGGCGGGCCATGGTAATACTGTATCCTTTTCCCGCCTGAATAGGTACCTTTAGTTTTAATTGCCGCGCTAACTGCGGTGTCCAGGAACCGGTGGCTAAAACATACTGGTCGGCGCTGTATTCACCTTTTGTGGTGATAGTTCTTACCACCCGATCGCCCTCGACAACAAAATTGACTAACCGGCAGTCCTCCTGGATAACGGCCCCTCCTCGGATCAAAACCTGCACCCATTCCCGGAGAAGTGCATCCGGTTTGAGATGGCTGTCCTGCGGGTGATACCAGGCCCCAAAAACATCCCTACGCAGAGCCGGCTCCATATTTGCCAGCTCTTGACCAACATATGCCTTTGCATCCAACCCGTATGGTTTGAGAAGGTCGTTGGTCTGGCGGTATTTTTCCATCTCAGCTTCGGATTTATACACCATGAGAATTCCATTTTTTTCCCGCTCACATTCAATTTTTTCTTTATGAAAAAGGGCATCGTAAAGCTGATCCGAATGTTGAAGAATTCTTTCCCGCACCCGGATTGCATGTTCCAGGTGCTCAGGGTTGCATTTCCGGGCAAAGTTCAAAAACCATCGTAAACGTTCGAAATTCAGCGTTGGTTTTATGTAAAGGGGTGAGGTGCGACGAATGGTTCTTATTATTTCATTTCGGATTGCACCCGGGACGCACAATGGCAGAAGGTGGGTGGGCACGATCAAGCCGCAATTGCCGTTTGAAGCGCCCTCATTGAATTTGTTCTGCTCGAGAATACGGACCCGCCGCCCTTCTTTCATCAGGTAGTAGGCACAGGCCGTACCAATGATGCCACCACCGATAACTAAAACATCACTTTTATCGTTCATTTTGATCCCAGTTATTTAGTGAGATAAGTAAGGATAAATCTTTCTTAACACAAATCCGATCAAGGCTTTTATAATAATTAAAAAAAATTATCAACCTTTGTTACAAATCGTTACACCCTGTTACCTTCAAGAATTGCCGGGATCATCGGCGGGGCGAGCGCCATCAATCTTACCCGCTATTGCTTCTCCAATAAAGGATTGTTATCTTGAACGATTGTTTAAAAATTCAGATAATAAATTGCTTTATCTAAAAGGGAGTGGTACACATACAGGCAATTACCGTATTTTCTTCACTTAAGTGTCCGCGTCCCCTGTTTTGCCAATAACATTCTGAAAAGATGACCACCCCGGAATGAAAACAAGGAGTGTAAACAATACCAATGGCGTATGCAGCAAGAATTACCGGCACCGGATCGGCTTTCCCCCAAAACCGTGTCACCAATGACGACATTTCCCAAAAAATAGCAAAATTGGGCGTGGAAACCAACGATAGCTGGATTCAAGCAAGAACCGGAATAAAAGAGCGGAGAATGTCGACGGCCGAAAATGCCGCTGAATACAATTCCTCGCTGGGAGCCGCCGCGGCCCAGAATGCGCTGGAAATGGCCGGGAAGAGCGCCGAGGATATCGACCATATTATTTATGCCACCTGCACCCCTGATACCTTGCTCCCGTCCACCGCCTGCTGGCTTCAACAAAAGATTGGAGCCAAAAACGCCTGGGCCGTGGACATAAATGCAGCCTGTTCCGGGTTTGTCTACGGCATCACCATGGCGGAACAGTTTATTCATACCGGCCAGGTAAAAACGTCGCTGGTGGTGGGTGCCGAAGTGCTGAGTCCTTTCCTCAATTGGTATGATCGCGGCTCCTGCATTCTTTTCGGTGACGGCGCCGGTGCTGCTGTGGTTGAACGGGCGTCCGCAAAGGCCAAACGAAGAATTCTATCCAGCTATCTATCCTCGAATGGAATTTTTAGTGAACTTATTCATATTCCCGCCGGAGGTTCAAAACTGGAGACCACCCCCGGGCGTCATGAACAAAATTTACACAAGATACACATGAACGGCAGAGAGCTCTTCAAAGTGGCTGTTCGGACGCTTACCGAATGTGCGCTGAGGACCCTTGAAAAAAGAAGAATGAAAACCGTTGATTTGGACTGGTTCGTTCCCCACCAGGCCAATCTGAGAATTATTGAGGCCGTCACCAACCGTCTGGCATTCCCCATGGAAAAAGTCCTGATCAATCTGGATCGTTACGGCAATACTTCAGCCGCCACCATCCCCACAGTTCTGGATGGTGCCAACCGAGATGGACGCATAAAAAGAGGACATAAGGTGTTAATTGATTCTTTTGGCGCCGGTCTGACCGCTGGCGCCGTGCTGATGCGATGGTGATTCCAGAGGATTCCAGGATTCAAGGAGTCAAGGGTTCGAGGGTAATACTGAAAAATCAAAAATCTTATGGTTCTATTTGAGAACTGGGAATCCAGATACTATTAGTCGGGGATTTAGATTTAATTGAAAAATAGTATTGGGTAGACAAAAAAAGGCATCGCAGAAATCTAAAGAATGTTAAACGAGCTGATACAATCTTTAGAAAACAAATCCTTGAATCTTTATCCGCCGTCTCTTTGGCGGGCTTGACCCCTTGAATCCTTGAACCCTATTGTAGACATTCACCTTCCGGGAACGATAATTCGCGAGTCTTCCTGCTGCTTATGTTTTTTGGCCTCCTCCACCAATCTTTCCATGGCAGACTGCATGGCTTCCGGAAATTTTTTTATAGCCTGTTGAAGTTCTTTGGCCTGAATTATATTCTGAATCGGTAACGGCCCGTTCGGCGTAATGAGGTTGGTATGCCCGACAAATAGGGTTTTGCGGGTTTTATCAGGGGAACCATCGGGCTTTACCGGGGTAAGACGCCGAATGGATGCAATCCTGAGGTCGGTGAAACTTTCTTCGTGATAAAGATTGGTTCTATCCACTACAAAATCAATCGATTCCGTCTTTTCATCTGCCATGGCTATCAACCTCCTAAAAAAAGATCACCCAACTTCAGGTGTGGATTGTTATTGACGGGGGAATCTGCACGGTAGCAAATAGAACTTGAGAACGCAACCGATTATGCAGGACGGCTGCGAAGGCAGCTGCAGATTGCGCCTGCTTTGAATATTGTGCCGGCAGGCTTGATTAAATGGCCGGAGGCTTTACATTAAAATAGGTTAGGTGGTTTAGAATTCAAGGTTTACGGTTTGAAGTTGATCGATGCCAATATCTCAACTTATGACGTCTTGTTGAGAATTCGGTGAAGCGCTGTCACTTCAGCCATGGGTCAGAGTTGCAACTGGCAAATAGAGGCACCAGAGGGTTGTAGCTTATGCTTTTCAACCTTGAACGCTGAACAAAGAGCACGGAACCGATCAATTTAGGTTAAATATCGGTGTTATCTAGTTTTGGGTAAAGGGTCCATGGAGACGGCAATCAAATCAAATCGGAGTATAGAAATATGAAATCAACACAAAAAATGAGTCGGCGAAAATTTATGGTTCTGGCGGGTGGCACTGTCGTTGGCATATCCCTGCCGGGGGTTTTTGTAAAACTGACGGAAAAAGAAAATCTCGCTATCGCTTCCACATTGAGACCGGACGGACGACCTCGAATTCCCCCAAACCAGCAGGCCGTAAAATCACTGCGGGACATGGGTGGCTTCCTGGGACCCGGAAAAGTGCCGGAGTGGAAACTGCGTGTTCATGGTGAAGTGCATAAACCGATGACGTTTACATTTGAACAGTTGATGGAATTAAAGGCGGTGGACATTACCTGTGATGTCCACTGTGTAACGGGCTGGACGCTGCTGGACGCTAAATGGCGTGGTATTCGAATGAACGCTCTGATGGATCTGGTCAAGGTCAAAGCGAATGCCGGTTTTGTCATATTCGAGGGATACGCCGGTTATACCAGTAACATACCCATCGTTGAAGCGCGTAAACAAAACGTGATCCTGGCGCACAGCTTTTCAGGCCGCCCCCTGCCTTTGGCGCACGGGGCTCCCCTGCGGGCCCTGGTCCCGGATCGCTATTTTTACAAAAGTGCCAAATGGCTGGAAGGTATCAAATTTACGGTCAAAGATGAGCCGGGCTATTGGGAAAGAGGCGGTTACAGCAATTCTGCGGATCCGTGGAAGGAAGAGCGGTTTGATAACTGAGATTTAGACAGGATTTACAGGATGCCTCAGATTTTTATCTTACCAGACCCCGACTTGCCTGCCAAAGAAAGCTGTTGCGTCGTGCAATCGGGATGAAGTTGAGAAAAGAAGAATATGTGAATTCTTTATATCCGTTCTAAAATTGGTTTCAAAGCCACGCCCGAAGCGGGCAAGCCTCAGATTAGGTCTAAGAGCAAAGATATTTGACCACGGATTACGCGGATATCACGGATAATAAAAAATGCGGAGTCCGCCAAAGATCTCCGGCGGATGCGCAGTACATTTTGAGTCGGCTTGCAATGCAGCATTCGGACATTAGCCCACCAGAGGCGGATAAAATGGGGTTTTGTAACCAGTTCTGGTTTAGGATGTGCTCTTTTTCACGAGCCTGCCGATGGTCAGTCCCTGAATGCTAATTGAAAATACGACGATCACGTAAGTAATTGCCAAAATGATGGCTCTATTCTTTCCCGGTGGCAGGGAAAGGGCAAGGGCAACCGAGATTCCACCGCGCAATCCCCCCCAGGTAAGTATCTTAATCACGTTGGGGCTAAAGCTTCGAAACAGCCGTAAAATAGTTACAGGGAATCCCACACTTAAAAATCGGGCCACCAGCACAAGGGGAATCATTAACAGACCGGCGATAACATACATGCGGCTAAAGGTCAGGATGAGTATTTCGAGACCGATGAGCACAAAAAGGACGGCATTTAAGACTTCGTCCACCAGTTCCCAAAATGTGTCAAGACGGTCTCGGGTTTGCCGCGACATCGCCAGCAGCCGGCCGTGATTGCCGATTAAAAGGCCGGCGACGACGATGGCGATGGGACCCGAAATATGCAGCACATCCGCCAGGGCAAAGCCGCCGGTCACAAGCGCCAAAGTAATCAACACCTCTACTTGATAGTTATCCACACTTTTGAGCATCCAATAGGCAACCGCCCCAATGGAAAGACCGTAAACGACACCGCCCAGCGCTTCCTTCAAAAACAATCCGGCTACCATAAGAACCGTGATTTCATGGGCGCCTTTGGCAATTTCCAGAAAAACCATAAAAACGACCACCGCCACACCGTCATTAAACAGCGATTCGCCCGTGATTTTGGTTTCAAGACTATCCGGAACACCGACTTTTTTGAGAATTCCCAGCACGGCAATGGGATCCGTGGGTGAAATCAAAGCCCCAAACAATAAGCAGTAAATCAGCGGCAACCCGAATCCCATGGCAGACAGAAGCCACCAGCTAATAAATCCGATGATAAACGTCGAACCGACCACACCGAAAGTTGCCAGCGTGCCGATCAACCACTTTTGCTTTGCGAGATCTCCGAGATTTACATGAAGGGCTCCTGCAAAAAGCAAAAAACTCAACATGCCGTGCAGCAAGGTTTCGTCAAAATCGATATTTCCCAGAAGATAGCGTGCATCTTCTTCCAACCCCAGACCTAAGGGGCCCAGGGCAATCACGCCCAAGGACACCAGCAATGAGATCAGCATTAAACCGATGGTATTGGGCAACCGAATATAGCGGTGATTCACATAACTGAAGGCGGCGGCCAGGGTAATTAAAATGGCTAAAATGTTGAAAAGTTTCATAATTATTATTTTACTTGAGTAAAAAGAGAAGATGCCCCGGGGATTTTTTTATTTTTTAGGCAGCATAAAAATGAACGGGACACCCAGCAAACCCATGCCGGCACTGAGAAAATAGGTTGCCCGCAGGCCTACGAGGTCAGCGATAAAACCCACTACCACGACAATGGCAGATCGAGCCATAAAAGAAGCCATCATAAAAAGGCCATTGGCCGCCGAGGGACTGCTCTCGGCATGCTCCTGCACCAAAGCCAGCATTACCGGTGTCGTCGACAAAATGGTAAATCCGCTTATGAGCAACGTGAAATATCGGAACCATCCGCCACCCCAGGTGAATAAGAATAAGCTGATGGGCGCGCCCAGCAAGGAAATAAGGAGAACCCGACGGCGGCCGAAATAGTCACTCATTGATCCCGCCGC
>CAMYNZ010000025.1:17531-29329 GCA_947259865.1 uncultured Desulfobacterales bacterium
CGGCGGCCGAAATATTCACTCATTGATCCCGCCGCCATCACCCCGGCAACACCGGTAGCCTCGAAAATAGTCAAAGCAGCGCCGGCAAGCCAGAGATTACCAGTCTCTATTTTGATGAAGGTTGGTAAAAAAGTAGCCATTGCGGCATGCATAAACCCCCGGGCCAGCAAAATGGCTGTCAACGGCAGCAGAATATGCCGCATCTCGCGCCAGGTGTCTCCGATTGACGAATTACGGTTTTTATCAATAGTGATCGGTACATCCCGAAACCTCAGATAAAGCCAGACGGAGGCCATAAGACCAAATAGCATGATCGGATAGAAATTCTCGAGCCCCAGCAGTGATACGGCTCCTACCGCGACCATCGGTCCCACGGCCCTTGCAAGTTCCCCGCCTGTCATAAAAATACTCATACCCCGACCCTTCCGGCTGCCGGACAGACGGGATATCATAACCGGTGCCGGTACGTGAAAAATCGACACGCTAACACCGGTGATGAACAAAAGGATTAGCAATATACCGTAACTGGGGGCCATGCCCAGCAGGCTCATCGGCACGGCTGTCATAGCGGGTGCAATAATAATGAAATAGCGAACACTCATACGATCAGCCAGTTTGCCTATATATGGATTCAACAGGGCCGGTATCTGCATGATTGTGGAGAGAAAGCCGGCTTGGGTCAGAGACAGGGAAAGCTTTTCGATCAGGAGCGGCAGAAGGGGTGAAAGAAAACTGGAATAAACGTCGTGGATAAAATGGGAGATTGACAGCGCAATGACTCTTGCCGTGTGAAAGATATCAGATTCTAAATTATTGGTTTTTTGAGTCCCGGTCTGAATTTTATGCTGCATGGTTCACGCACAGCTTTCAGTAAGATTATACCACTTTACTGGTGTCTAATATGGCTACGGTGAGGTATGCCAGAAGGATCACGGTATTCACGCCTAGCTGCAAAGATAGCGGAATAATGGAACCCTGGAATGATGCTATCCTTTTAAAAACCCATTTTTTCCATCATTCCGTGATTCCAGATTTCCAAAATTGCCTCTGTCCGCAAAACCACTGGCGATGATAATTCATGCCCACCCGGAATATCGTTTTAGGACAGATGTGATAGCATTCAATGATTATGATTTTAATGAACAGATGTAAACCTAAATATTCGGCTAGAATATATTGGAATCAAACTTAGATCCCCTCTTGTTTTTTTTTACGGAAATGTTATTTTATATGCCAATGTTTTCACCCGAAATTTAATTCAAAATTAAGGAGTTATCGAAATGGCAAAACGTGTGGTACTTGACGCTGATGAATGCACCGGCTGTGAGACATGTGTTGAACTGTGTGCCGAAGTCTTTGCGTTTAACGAAGACGAAGAAAAGGCCGAGGTCATAAAGCCCGAAGGCGGACCCGAAGACTGTATTGAAGAGGCAATAGAATCCTGCCCGGTCGAGTGTATATCCTGGGAAGAGGACTAAATTTCGGCCATTTCGTACCTCGGGCAATAATACAATCCGTCTCGTGTTCTTGAACTTGGGATACCGGGTTCATGCCGGGAAAACTGTTGCCAGCATCACGCCTCAGGGGGCCGTTGCCCCTATCATTTTGTGCAGTCATAAAAAAGTTTTAGACTGGATGGAGCGGGATTTGGCAAAAAGTCCCCCATGAAATGGATCCAAAAAATTTTGCTGTATGACCTTCAGACCTCAATAAGATCGGGGCGGTTTTCTGAAATTCCGGGTTTAAGCAAACCAAGGGTTTCTTCAAAGGCGGCAATGGCCCGATCGATTTCCTTTTCAGACATGGGTGTTGAAACAATGTACATCCCCCGGGGTGCCGTGTGGATCCCAAGATTGGCGAGTTGCAGATGAAGAAGCCTGAAGAGCGCTTTGTTTTTCCTCGCACCAAGTGCTGCCGCCTGTGCGTTTTGGGGTGTTTCAACGCCAAAGTGAAGCGACATTAATGACCCCTTGCCGGTAAGCCGACCCAAAATTCCAACAGCATTCAATGCCTGCTCAAATCCGGCTCTGAGCCTGTCTCCCATAGCATTCAGCCGGTCTATTGCCCGTTGATCGAGCATCTCAAGCGCAACCATGCCCGCGGCCAGCGTAACATTGTTACCGTTAAACGTCCCGCCATGGCCCACCGGTTCGGAACTGACGGGATCGTATACCGCCATTGTATCTTTGCGGCCGCCGAAGGCACCCACCGGAAAGCCGCCACCAATGAACTTTCCTAACGTCGTAAGATCCGGGATCGTTTTTTCGATGGCCTGCATGCCCCCGGTATTAAGGCGAAAGGTTATTATCTCATCAAAAATGAGTAAACTATCATAACGGCGTGTAATTTCCCTGAGCCCTTTAAGATATCCCGCAACGGGATTTATCAGCCCGCTGGCGCCCATGATCGGTTCGACGATGACCGCTGCGATCCGACCCCGATGCAATCGAAGAAGATTTTCTACGGCGTCAAGATCATTGAATGGCGCAATGAAAACTTCCCGGATAGTACATGACGGAACGCCCCTGGCGATATTGTATGACGGCAAGCCCTGAGCCTCGATATCCGGTATAAGATTCACTTCAGCAACATCATGGGTGCCGTGATATCCGCCATCCATTTTTATGATGCCGTCTTTGCCGGTAAAGGCTCTGGCCGCCCTTATGGCGAACATGGTAGCTTCCGTGCCCGAGTTGCAGTAGCGAAGGGTGTCAATTCCCGGCGTCCTTTGACAGAGATGACCTGCATGAAGAAACTGAATCTCGGCGGGTGCCCCGAAGATAGTACCTTTTTCCATTTCCTGGCAGGCAGCTTTAATAATCCGGGGATGGGCATGGCCATGGATAAGGGAGGCATAGTTACTTAAAAAATCGAGGTACTCCTTTCCGTCCCAGTCGAATAAACGACAGCCGGCTCCATATCGCATGTAAGTCGGATAGGGTGAATAAAAGAGCGTCGAACGTGTGTCGCCACCCGGCAAATGATTTTTGGCCAGCCTATCCCGTGCTCTGGATTCACCGGTCCTATTTACATAGGTTTCTTGGACATACCGGCTGATTTTTTCCAATGAACTGTTCGCCATTCTTTCCTCCGTAAACAACGTGATCCGAAATTGTTTTATTGACCTTGACTGATATACCATGGTCGTTATTTTATTAGAAGCAGTTTCAAACCCGGACCATTCGGGTAAATCCGAGGTGCAAATATGGTTGAAATGATTATTGCAATGGCGGTTTCAATTTTCGGATTCATCTTTTTATTTCTGGTATTCATTTTAAAAAACAGACCCAGGAATGAATCCCCCCCGATCCCTCCCTGCCAGACCTGTAACTGCCATAAAAAAGAATTGTCAGAAAATTGCCTCTCTCCGCCTTGGCGGAGAAATCCGCCAAAGATCTAAGGCGGATAAATTCAAGCCGCCCGCCATGCGAGTGGTCGTTGACGGCCAAACCTACCACCAAGATCTGATAATCATCCGCGGCCAGGTCAGAGCCAATTGGTGGCGCAAGCAGGGTCATCGTCTTGATCCCGACGATATCAAAGATGTGGTCCATGCCAGGCCCCAAATATTGGTAGTCGGTACGGGCTACGCCGGAAATATGCACGTGCCGGACATCACCCGTAATGCGCTTTCCAAACACCATATCAACATTATTTCAGAAATTACTTCCGAAGCTACAAAAATATACAATCAACTTGTATCCGAAGGCAAGGACGTTGCCGGTGCTTTTCATCTAACCTGTTGATGTCATCGACCACCCGCATGGCGGGTGGCTTGAATTTATCCGCCTTAGATCTTTGGCGGATTTATCCGCCTTAGATCTTTGGCGGATTTCTCCGCCAGGGCGGAGAGAGGCAAAAGCACTTCAGTGCTTTCAACGGTGCACTTGCAACCGGGTGCAAGGCAGCCGGTTTGTATGGCAAGAACTCATCGCCGGGCGTCATAAAGGCCTTACAAGGGGATCTGATTGTTCGGGTGCCAGAGGAGAATCTGCGGCGAAATATCAAGAGATCCAGCGGAAATAGAACCAATATAATTGAGGGGTCGGGGTATTTTTAGCCACCGTTTTCTAGAATTTTCTTTAACCTATCCAAATCCTTATTGATCTGTTCTTTGGCCGTGCGTTTAACATGCCCTCCGGCGAGTGCGAAAAATCCCAGCCGGAGTCTGACACGGGTGGTAAATTTTGTACCGCCATTCACGGGCTCATAAATAAAACTGTTTTCACCGTTAATGGGTCCGGCCTTAATCCGGTATGAACATTTCCGGACAGGAATATATTCCGATACCGTTGTTTGGGATTCAAAACGCCGGCCCAGGAAGATGTTTACACAACGATAGGTTGATCCCCGGCCAAAAGTGCCCTCAGTAATTTGCTCTATTTCCAGAATGTCTGATTGCCACTTAGGGTTGTTGTTAATATCGGTGGTAAAAGCAAAAACTGTATCGGGAGATCGATGGATGATTACGTTATCTTCAAGTTTAATCATATTCAACATCCGGTGTTCCGCGCCGAGGAGATCAATTTGAATGCTGTCAACTTCAGCGCCGCTAGAGCGCAGCGAATCGTCCGGCAGAAATTTTATTCTATATTATAACGCTGTCGACAGAAAATTCAATAGAAGAAAAACATATTGAAAAATCAAAAGCCTCCGGGGGATGAACAAATCCCATGGAGGCTTTGTCTCGGTGCCGATTCCGATCCCGCTTCTTTTGTTCCATATGGATCGCGCCGCAGGCAGCATTTAGTCCTGAGCAAGTAAAACCGCCGCCGCGAGCACGAATCGATGGGCTAAGCACTGTTGACCGGGATATTCAACTTAGGAAATGCTTGATCGGTTGCAAGTTATTTTACTCGGTAACATATTTAAAGGAAAGTTTTACCCTTGCCCGATAGTCGGTGATCTTTCCATTTTCCACTTTCATATCCAATTTCACGATTTCGGCGATTCTCAGATCCCTGAGGCTTTTGGATGCGGTTTCGACTGCATTTGCAGCGGCTTCTTCCCAGGAATTTGGACTGCTTCCTACAAGGTCGATGATTTTGTAAACACTGTCGGTCATGATTTCCTCCTCTCGTATCTGCAGCAATTTTAAGCAGTTCTGAAGTGTGGGCTATCTGGACCGATAGCCAGTTGGTGGGTTGCCGGATCAAATTACAATTTGGCCACCCAAAAGCCTCCAAAAGGATCGGCTGCCCCCTGAAGGCATTAACACGGCAATTTAAGCCAGCCTGTTCTCATTTTTCAATCTTCCGGTATTAGTTTTAACCCGATCCAGTTGGATATACAGAAACTGGATAGCGCAATTATTAATTTAAACGACCTCGCGGTAAAGGGTGGATCCCGATTGTTTTAGACGAACTGCCGGGCCATTTCGGCAACGATGCTGAGGAATGAAATTTTAACGTAATATTTTAATGTATCTCTATCTTCACCAAACCTATAACAGGGTTTTCGTGAAAGTCAAGGCGGAAAACCGCTTTAAATGGATTTGCTTCAGGAAGGTTCGAAGTGGTTTCAAAATCACGCCCAGGCAGAAAAGCCTCAGATTAGGCTCAAGAGCAAAAAGATTTTACCACGGATTACGCGGATATCACGGATAATAAAAAATATTGTATACGCCCTTTGCATTTATCCGTGTCATCCGTGTTATCAGCGGTCCAAGAGGCACACCTTAATCAATACAATCAGATGTGTCATCCCGCCCACGCGGGGAGGCACACCTTAATCAATACAATCAGATGTGTCATCCCGCCCACGCGGCCCGCCCACGCGGGGAGGCAAAATTCAGTTAGTCAGTTTGGCCCGTTGAAAACGAAATGCAAATGGATCCAGGGGTTGGGGTATTTCGAAATCTGTCACGGCCGGTCTATTCCCCGGTCCTGGAGCCTTTTCTGGCACGGGTTTCTGCAGCTATATCCAAATACTCCTGCGGCAGAGCGTTTTCAGAAACAATGTGGACTGCCGTCTTAACCGGGCGGTCATAATATATTATACTTGCATGAAAATTAATTTCAAAGTAATGATCCGCTTTACGAGATAATGAAGAGGCAAATCATCAATGGCAACCAATCTGTCCAAAAGCAAACAACATTCCTCCCTTGATGTCAATTCAATCGCCGAGCTGATCGTAAGATCACAGCATGCAAGTGGCGAAATTCCCTGGTGTTATGGTCAAAAAACAGATCCCTGGGATCATGTTGAAGCTGCCATGGGTTTGAGTATCGGGGGTTACTATCCACAGGCCCGGCAGGCTTTTTATTGGATGGTTCGACGGCAAAATTCGGATGGCAGCTGGTTTGCTTCATACCGCAACGGTGTTCCCGAAGATAAAACCCGGGATACAAATCTGTCATCCTATATTGCCGTGGGGGTATTTCATTATTACCTGATTACGGGTGACCAACAATTTTTAAATGATATGTGGACCGCGGTATATGGCGCCATCAATTTTGCCTTGAGTCTTCAGCGGCCGGAAGGTGAGATTTACTGGGCCATAAGTCCCGAAGGTAAAATCGATCCCATGGCGCTGTTAACCGGTTCCAGCTCTATTTGCATGAGTATAAAATGTGCCCTGGCGATTGCAAATCAGTTAGGTTACCGCGTACCGCAATGGAAAAAGGGACTGCAAATTCTTGAAAATGCCATTGCCCATAAGCCCCACCGATTTAATATGACAAAGTCCCGCTTCTCAATGGACTGGTTTTACCCAATACTTTGTGGCGCCCTTACCGGTGACAGGGCCCGCAGGCGGATTGATAAATACTGGAAAAAATATGTAATCGAAGACCAGGGCGTTCGCTGTGTATATGACGAACCATGGATTACGATCGCCGAAACCTCTGAACTCTCAATGGCTTTAGCAGCCATAGGAAATTATGCGCAGTCTGAAATAGTATATCACTGGATGGTTGATAAAAAATTTGACGACGGCACCTACTGGTGCGGTTTCACTTTCCCGGATATGACCCTGTGGCCGGAGGATAAAATCACTTGGACCAATGCCGTGGCACTTATGGCGGCCGACATGCTTTACGACCTCACGCCTGCGGCCCAGCTATTTTCTCATCGTTTCTGGAATTCTTTCGGTTCCCCTTGAGATGGGGTGCCTATTGGAGCAAGATAGCAATTTTGGGTCGATGTGTGCAATTCATATATTATTCGACAATTGCTATTGATGCTCGATGCTGGATGCTGGATATTCGATAGCAAGCAAGAAACATCGAGTTATTAAATTGGTAATTAGCGTGTAGCGAGTAGCCTGAATCCCATCGGATCGGTGGCTAAAACCTGCTGCTTTTCAGGTACAATCCTTCTGGGCGCAGCCTAGAACAACTCGTAAAATTTTAGTGCTGAAGATGCAAAGGGGAAACCCTCTTGAACCGAGATCATCGTCCCTATATTATCAAAAAAGCCTACTTGAAATTCCAGCAATTTTATACCCATCACTATCTGCGACCTCAGTTAAAATCCCTGGGGGACGGGTTTTATTTTATGAAACCCTGGCACGTCGAGATATTTGGATCCCCTATTGAACTGGGCAAATGCATTAATGTTATCGGTGCATCGGACAGTAAAGTGCGATTTTCGGTGTGGCCGCTGCAAGAAAATGCCGGCGGAATTCGGATCGGCGATTACTGTTTGATATGCCCCGGCGTGCGCATCAGCTCGGCTTCCGAAATTTCTATCGGTGACAACTGCATGATCGCAAGTCATGCCTACATCACCGATTGCGACTGGCATGACATTTACAATCGGGTAGCCTATGGCACACCGTCTCCGGTAAAAATCGAAAAAAATGTTTGGATCGGTGACAGTGCCATCGTCTGTAAAGGGTCAACCGTGAGCGAAAACAGTATTATCGGAGCCGGTGCCATTGTGGTGAATGATGTGCCGCCGAATGTTGTTGTGGCTGGAAACCCGGCCAAAGTCGTGAAGTGTTTGGACGAAGAGGAAGAATTTACGACTCGCGCCCAGTGGTATTCGAACCCGACCAAGCTCTACCGGGACATCACTCGGCTGGATAAAAACATGCTGCGGGGTAACACATGGCGGCATTGGTTGCGGCATCTGCTCTTCCCGGCCAAGGGCGACTAGCAGTTTCCCTACATAAATGGATCTTTTTCCGATGAGCTGCGTTCTCCGCGGGTTTTGCGTCTGCGGCGTACCTTGAGTACGCCTCAACGAAAACCCTTGTGCGGCCTTGCTCATCAAAAAAATCTCTCATTTATGAAGGGAAACTGTGTTTCAATTTAATCAATATGTAAATTGTGTTCGCAGCCGCTCAAAGCTAAAAGCCGGCACGAAATTTCCCCTTTGAGCTTTCAGCCTTCAGCTTCGAGCTTTATTGAGCTATATTGCCTCGTTCTTTGCAACTACCTGATACCCCTTGAAGACCATCCCGCCGACCAGCGCAATACAGCTGCTTACAATAAACAGGGCAGAGGATCCGACACTCTCATATAAATATCCGTTTAATAAAAATCCAACCATAAGACCAAGTCCATACTGCACGGCATTATTGACAGCCTGCCCCAGTGTCTTGGCGCTATTGGGGGTTAATTGATCGATATACAAAATGCTGGCCATGTGAAAAGTGCCATAGGTTATGGCATGAAAAATTTGCGAAAACAAAATTAGCACGGGCGACTGCACAAAAAAAAGAATCAACCACCTCAGGGCTGCCAGGATAAATGAAAAAATCAAAACGTTTTCAAGGGAAAAGCGCTTGAATATCTCCCGCGATTTTATCATAACCAAAATTTCGGCCGTAGATGCCAGCGCCCAGGCAATTCCGATAAACACTCTGGAGTATCCCATTTTTTCAAGATGGATGGAAAAAAATCCATAATAAGCACCATGGCTGACCAGCATCAGAAAGCCACAAATCAAAAAAATAATCACACGCGGTTTCCACAGGGTGTGAACATTGGTTGAAAAAGGATCCTTTTTGATTGAGGTAATTCCGGGTACGCTGAGTGACATCAGTGACAGCAGTGAAGATCCGATCAGTATCAGTAACAAAATCATATCAATTGAATACAGGTCTATCAGCTTGCCGAGCACAATGACAACCAGGATAAAATTGATGGATCCCCAAGCCCGGATGCGGCCGTAACTCTTCTTCTCCGGCCCCAGAATATCCATGGTGAAGGCTTCCAGAAATGAAATAATGGGGGCATAAAAAATTCCATATGCAACTGTAATTATGAGCATAATTTTGAAAGAAACCGTATAAAGGTAGAGTATCCATATCAGCGTGCTGAGAATGTTGCAGGCAATGTAAATCGGTCTTCTGATGTTTAAATGATCGGCCAGAGCCCCCCAGATTAAAGGACATACAACCAGGGTAATGGATCTAAGAGCAGACAGCGTACCAATTTGAACGCCGTTAAAACCGAGGTGGTAACAGTATAAATTGAAATAGGGCAAAAACATGCCCAGCACACCGAAATACAGGAAGTACTGGGATCGCATAACAAATTTGAGGGACCCTACCGAACGATTTTCCATCATTGAAGCTTGCGGCAGGAAGTGTTAGAAAGCAAGATTTATTTGGGGGAAAGCGCATATGTGCAGACGATACATTGAACAAAGCCCATGGGTGATCCGGGCCGTAAATTTTGTAGGGGTTAGACTCTTGATAGAAATTTTTTGAACTTTGTGACAGGATACCGTGATAAAACAGCGTTATGTCTATATGGGAGAGAGGCTGGATGATAGCCAGGGTGAAGTTGCGGAACACTGAAGTTTGAAATAGTTAAACGTACCAAAGTTCGTCACTCCGGCGAAAGCCGGAGTCCATAAATAAGGGAAACGACTGGATTCCGGCGTTCGCCGGAATGACGGTCCGAGATAAATTCAAATTTTCAACAATAAAACCCTAATTGAGCGAAAGTCGAGGTCGAAGATCCGCCTCTGGAGGAGTGCCCCAGATTCAAGGCGTCCAAGGGCGAAGTCGTAGTAAACTACTGCGAGCTTCCGCCAAAGATCTCTGGCGGATAAACATCGGCTTGCCCGCCTTTGGCGTGGCTTTCCCGCAGGGTTAACAAAATGGAGTGGTTTTTTGACAATTTATATTTCACAGATGCAAGAGTTGTAAACAGCCTGCCTATCGCCTAACGAATACACTAAATTAGGTTTTTTATATAAATTCTCCATTTTGTTTACGCTCATTTAGGGTATAATCTAAGGTAATGCCCTTTTTTAACCAGCATCGAGCATCCCCGCCCGCCTCGCCTGAGCGGCTCGCGATGGCGGGCAGGCAGGATCCAGCATCAGATACACGCTGGCAAAGACGCTTGTTTTGAAGATTTTGGCTTGTTCGGTTCCGACTTTCCCTGGTCAGGGGATAGCTTCTAGTCTACATCCACGGTAACCTTTTTAGGTTTTTCCGCTTCGGGCCCTGGAATTTCGACCTCCAGAATGCCCTCTTTAAATTTGGCCTTTATTTTTTCAGGTTGAACACTATGCTCCAGGTTGAATGATCTCTGGAAGCTTCCGAAGCATCTTTCACGACGATAGTAATTTTCTTCGCTGACTTCCTGATCTTCGGTACGCTCTCCTTTTAAGGTTAGAATGTTGTCTTTAATTTCTACGGATACATCTTCCTTTTTTACGCCGGGAAGCTCCGCCTTTAATACCAGGCCACTTTCCGTTTCGTAGATATCAACCGCCGGCCGCCAGGCACACAAAGATACGTCATCATCCAGATCCCGGGCACGGGGAAAGGCATCTTCGAATAGTCGGTTGATACGGTCCTGCAAGGTCGCCACATTTTTAAATGGGTCCCATCTGACCAGTGCCATAATTAAACCTCCTTTGACCCGTGTTGATTTTACTGAAAACCTGAGCGCGTGAAGTTTGTTCATCTTCAGTTTAGGTAAAATTTAATCACAGGTCATATCTTGTCAAGGTTAATGGTCGTTTGCGCTTACCGGCGTCTTTATACTTCCCGCTGCAATCATCAAACCATAGGAAAACTGTGGGACGCAAACGCAAGCGTGAGGAGCATCAGGCCACCTTTTGAATGCGTACATTTCAACTGAACGGTTGTACTTTACAAACTCCGGTTTCGGTGTTAGGTTTACTCAAATTTTGAGAAGCACCAAAACAATATTCCGCCCTTGGGTACAGGAGCCGAAAATGGACTATATCAAAATACGATTTAGTAATGATTTTGAGCGGTTAACATCCAGCTTCGAAAAAACATTCGAGGACATGTTTCGGCCGCGACCGGCAAGTCCGATGTTTTCAACCGCTGAATGTACCTGGACACCGTCGATGGATGTATATGAAACGCCGGAAGAGATAATTATCAGAGCCGAAATCGCCGGTGTTGATAAAGAAGATCTCGAAGTTGAAATCAACAGCAAAGCCGTCAGAATATATGGCAAACGAAGAGAAATTGCACGGATTGATCAGGCGACCTACAGGCTGGCCGAAATACAATACGGTAAATTTGAACGAATCCTCTTTCTAGCAGCGCCTATTGATACCGAAATCGTAACATCATCGTACACTAACGGTTTCTTGGAACTTCGACTGGTAAAACTTCCCCGGGAAAGAACATACAAAATCCCCATCGATGACAGCGAGTGAAATCTGGAAACATTCTACTCTGCCTTTGAGTTTATATGCAGCCTAGTTGTTGGATCATAACTAAAACAGATACTATCGGTTGGAGGTACACATGGCAAAGAAGCAGCCGGCACCTGAGGTGAGCAGCGATAATATTCCGGAAATTCTACCCATCCTTCCCCTTTTTGACACTGCACTTTATCCTAAAATGGTAT
>CAMYNZ010000026.1 GCA_947259865.1 uncultured Desulfobacterales bacterium
TATCAACCAAGCCCGTGAAACGGGCGCCTGCATCCTGGGGATGCCGGCGTTTGAAACTGTCAAGCAAGAAGATGGATCGGGGTTTATCGCCAAAACGCTTGATCGGGCTATCCTATGGCTGGCTCAGACACCCCAGGTATTCGATTACAAAATCATCAGTCAGGCGCACCAAAGGGCCAGAAAGACCGGATTCAGGGCCTCAGACGACGCGGTGTTGGTGGAGAGACTGGGATACAAAGTCAAAATTATACGGGGTGCCGCCAGCAATATTAAAATTACGACGCCAGAAGATTTGCGCATGGCTGAAGCGATTATCAGATCCCGAATTGCATAATCGATCAAACAGATTATTATCCCGGTTGACACCCGTATACATTGTAATTACAATATTCAACTGGGATATGAACCTTTGACCTGTTTAACCCAAATTATTTGAAATATCACATCAGGGAGGCAGCAACTTGGAACATTCGACGGAAATGGATCCCACCGCACAAGAGGCGACAAACGAAAAATTTATGCGTCAGCTAAAGCAGACGTTTGATAAATTTACCTACGACATCCCTATTTACATGTTTACCCACAAGGGTAGGGACGATATTTTTGCCCAAACCAACCGGCAAATTGTAAGGGCTTTTCGTCAGCTATCGTCAAAAATCACGTTCAAAGAATATTACCTGGATCACGAACTGGCGCAAAAATATAACGTGGATAGATCACCGACACTGCTGATCGCCCCTGAGCGGGTTTCTATCCGGTGGCTGGGTGCACCCCTTGGCGAAGAGGGTCGGACCTTTCTGGAAACGCTTATTCTCGTCGGACTGGGGCAAAGTAACCTGAGCGAGCAATCTTTAAAAGTTATCAATAAAATAGACACACCCACAAAGGTCAAACTCTTTGTCAGCGCAACCTGCCCCTATTGCCCCCAGCAGGCGGTTAATGCCGTTAAGGCAGCTATCGAGAAGCCTGAACTGGTTTCTTTGGAATTGATTGACATCCAGTGTGAACCGGAACTGGCGGATCAATACTCGGCCCACAGTGTGCCCCAAACGTTTGCCAACGATGTACTCATCGCCCAGGGTGCACAGACCGAAGAAGTATTCGCACTATCGCTTTTAAAGCTAGCGCCCCAAACCATTTTTATTCCGGAAAGTGATGCCGAACTGGTCGAAACCGATCTGGTTATTATCGGCGGCGGCCCTGCCGGTTTATCGGCGGGTATTTACGCGGTTCGCAGCGGTTTGAATACCGTCATTATTGAACGCGATGCCCTCGGCGGGCAGATCGCCACAACGCCGATCGTTGAAAACTATCCGGGCTTTACCCAGGTGGGTGGCAAGACCCTGGTGGATATCATGGTCAGCCATGCCCTTCAGTATGTTAAGATTTTTCCGGGTGAAGAAGTCGTCGATATCGAGCCCGGAAACCCGATCAATGTCACGACCAGCCGCCGACGCTTTCAAACCAGGACCGTTTTGTTGGCTACCGGCGCAAGCCACCGGCATTTGGGAGTGCCGGGAGAATCCCGATTGGGAGGACGCGGGGTAAGTTATTGTAGTACCTGTGACGGACCGTTGTTTAAAGGGAAAAAAGTCGTGATGATCGGCGGCGGTAACAGCGCAGTCACCGAAGCCCTGCACCTGCATCATATCGGTTGCGATGTTAGCCTGATTCACCGGCGAGAAAAACTGCGGGCCCAGGAGTTTTTAACCCAGCAGCTGGAAAAGACCCAGATACCGGTTTTGTGGAATACCGAGGTCAAGGAAATCAGGGGCCAGGAAAGAGTCGAAGAAATTTTGATTCTCAACAACCAGACCCAGCAAACCTCAACTTTAAAGGTTGACGGGGTTTTTTTAGCTATCGGCTACCAGCCGGCCGTCGATTTAGCCACTAAAATCGGCATTGAACTGACGCCGGATGGTTATATAAAACAGGATTCACAACACAGAACCAATATACCCGGTATTTATTCCGCCGGAGATGTCGAAGGCGGCTACAAGCAGATCGTTACGGCATCCGGCCAGGGTGCCGGGGCCGCGATGACTATTTTTGAAGACATCATCAATCCGTATTGGCATCAGAAGCAAAACACGAGCACCGCGACTTAAACCGCACCCCACCCCAAAGAGATTTGAACGGGTTGCCGGCTAATTTTTTTTCAAGGGTCATTTCAGACACAGCCAAAAGGAATGCGGCCGCACCCCGTTTCGTTTTGAACGTATCATTGCCCCCTGCGCATTGCGTTGATCCTTTCAAGCGCATTATCCCCGTCAAAAGCACTTGCGTGCCATAATCGTTTTACGTGCAGCTGGATGCAAAACACCCGGTTTGCCGGTAAAAAATCAATAGAAACCTCCAAACCTATCTTCCCCGTGCATACGATCCTGCCCCCGGATTCCAATGGATCCGGGCCCATTCACAGGTTTTTGTAAGCTAACATATTTTATTTCGACCATTTTACTGAGAATCCATTCTGGAGGGAGAAAAATCAGATGAAAAAAATTTCAGTTTTCATAATTCTTTTGGGTGTGTCCATCATAACAACTGGATTTAATCTCGATAACACGCTAGTGCCCAAAGATCAGATTCTTTCGGGCGGGCCGCCGAAAGACGGTATTCCCGCTATCCTCAAGCCCAATTTTATCCGTCCCGATCAGGCTGAATTTCTCAAAGAAGACGATCAGGTGATCGGTGTTGAAATAAACGGAACTGCCAAAGCATATCCTCTCAAAATTTTAAATTGGCATGAGGTCGTAAACGACAACCTCAACGGCAATCCGATCATGGTTACGTTCTGACCGCTGACCCAGACGGGAGTGGTCTACTCCCGAAAAGTTGACGCTAAGCTGTATACATTTGGCGTTTCAGGACGGCTTTATAAAAGTAATGTGCTGCTCTATGATCACCAAACTGAAAGCCTGTGGTCGCAACTGATGGAAAAAGCCGTTAGCGGCGATCTGGCCGGACAGGTACTTAAGGTATTGCCGGCCAACCGGATGAAATGGGCCTCCTGGCGGAAACAACACCCGCAGACCCTGGTGCTTTCTACCGAAACCGGTTACTCCAGGAACTATTCGATAGACCCGTATGAAGGCTATTATCGGATTGGAGCCCTGATGTTTCCGGTAGGCAATGTCCGCAGGGATTTCTCACCCAAAAAAAGGATTTTGGGCATCAAGATAAATTCTGATGCCAGGGCCTATCCGCTTGACGAGCTAAGTGCCCGGCCCGGCATTTATAATGACAGGCTGGGTGGATCGGCGATTCGGATTGAGGTGGGCGGCGACGGTCAGATTGTGGCAGTGATCGATCAGGACGGGCAGCCGATTGCACATATATTTGCTTTTTGGTTTGCCTGGCAGGCCTTTCACCCCAAAACCGGTATTTACACCAGGGCTGATTGATCCCCATCCATTCAAAACAATTCCGGCAGCCGCCGGTCTAGATCCGGCCCAATATCTCAGCCGCCCGATCCATGGTTTCGTCTTTTTTTGCGAAACAAAATCGCAAGACGCTGTGATCATCTCCATCCCGGTAAAAAACCGAGGGGGGGATTGCGGCCACCCCTTTTTCGATTGTCAATCGTTTTGCGAATTCGACATCCGAATCATTTGAGATGGTTGAATAATCGAGTATCTGGAAGTAGGTTCCCCTGCACGGCAACGTTTTGAATCTCGAGCCTTTAATCAGAGATTGAAATCGGTCCCGCTTTTCTTGATAAAAAGACGAAAGATTTGAATAAACATCCTGGTGTTGCATGAATTCAGCGTAAGCGTATTGAATCGGAGTATTGGAAGCAAAGGTCAGAAACTGATGGATCCGCTGGAATTCTTTGGTGAGCGGCGCCGGCGCCAGACAGTAACCTATCTTCCAACCGGTGGTGTGGTAGGTTTTACCGAATGAACTGATTACAAAACTCCGCCGCCCGAGCTCGGGATAGCGTGAAAGGCTTTGATGGCTTAATCCGTCGAAAACAATATGTTCATAGACTTCATCGCTGATAATAAACAAATTTGTATTTTCGACAATCTGAATTAGAGCAGCAATATCTTCAGCGGATAGGACCGTTCCGGTTGGATTGTGGGGGGTATTCACAATGATAAGCTTGGTTTTCTCGGTTATCGTATCTTTTAATTCATCCCAGTCAATACTGTAATCTGGAAATTTCATTTTAAAATATAGCGGAACACCACCGCACAATTGAATTACCGGTACGTATGCGTCAAAGGCCGGTTCAAACACGACGACCTCATCGCCCGGCTGGACGACGGCGGTAATGGCGGCAAACAAAGCTTCGGTTGCGCCGGATGTTATCGTAATTTCTGTCTCCGGATTATAATGTGCGCCGTACAGGGATGAAACCTTTTGCGCTATTTGTTGCCGGAGTTTCGGTACTCCCTGCATGGGTGCGTATTGATTGTGCCCTGAACGCATATATTTCTCAACCAGAGCGATTAGATCCGGGTGGACATCAAAATCAGGAAAGCCCTGGGAAAGATTGTATGCGCCGTGAGCATTGGCAAGTTTGGTCATTACCGAGAAAATGGTCACGCCGACATCCGGCAGTTTTGAGGAAATTTGCATTATTATCCTTTCGCAAGGCCAGCAGATTATTCATATTCAAGATGCCAGGAAGATACGGTTTTGGACTTTAATTGTCAAGTACACCAACCCGGCAGCATTGAGCCTTCACGTTTTTGTATTACTCGGGCATTGACGAGCTTTATCAAGTGTGTAATTTAATGTTTAGAACGCCGGCTTCAGCTCAGAGGCAGTATATAATTTTACACCCCTCAAAAGGCTGACTTTAGCACCCAACAACACCTGATTCGTTGTCAATACAGGAAATCTATATTCCAATGCAGACCCAATTAAAACTGCTGTTATGGCCCTTGGCATCTTTTTTATTTCTGGTTTTTTTTATTTCCTCTTGTAAAATCAAGTTGCCGCCTGGATTTACAATTGATGTATACATCGAAAATATTCCCCATGCGAGATCCATGACATTGAGTCCCCGCGGCACCCTTTTTATCGGTACCCGTAAAGCAGACAAAGTCTATGCGGTGGTGGATCGCAATGCTGACCAAAAAGGTGACGGTGTGTATACCATTGCCCGGGGGTTGTATATGCCAAACGGTGTTGCATTTAAAAACGGGGCATTGTACGTGGCAGAAGTGAACCGTATTTTACGGTTTGACAATATAGAGTCCGACTTAAGCCAGCCGCCGGATCCTGTGGTACTCAACAACCGATTTCCAAGCGATGCCCATCACGGATGGAAATACATTGCATTCGGGCCGGACGACAGGTTGTATGTACCGGTGGGCGCTCCCTGTAATGTTTGTCAGAGCGAGGATGAACGTTACGCCTCGATTATGCGGATGCAAAGGGATGGCCGCAATCTCGAAATTTTTGTGCGCGGTGTGCGAAACACGGTTGGTTTTGACTGGCACCCGCAAACCGGTGAGCTGTGGTTTACCAACAACGGACGCGACTGGATGGGGGACGATCTACCGCCGGATACACTCCATCGGGCACCGGTCAGCGATCTGCATTTCGGATTCCCATACTGTCATGCCGGTCAGATTCCAGACCCTGAATACGGTCAAAGCCGCAAATGTGAAGAGTTTGAACAGCCGGCCCTGCACCTCGGGCCCCATGTGGCACCGCTGGGCATGAAATTTTATACCGGCCAAATGTTTCCTGACAGATATAAAAATCAGATATTTATTGCCGAGCATGGATCATGGAATCGAAGTATACCCATCGGATATCGAATCATGCTTGTAACTCTGGATGTCAGTCGCCCGGTTAGTTATGAGGTGTTTGCCGAGGGTTGGTTGCAGGGAAGTAAAGCCTGGGGACGTCCGGTGGATATTCTGGTCATGCCCGACGGTGCCCTATTGGTGTCCGATGATCGAGCCGGTGCCATCTACCGGATAAGCTACACCAAGGGAAAATAAATGCCGCACCCCAATACAAAATCCCAGAACCGCTATCCCGATCATCCCCGTGTGGCTGTCGGCGCGTTTGTATTTAAAGACGATAAGATATTGCTCGTCCGGCGGGCCAAAGCCCCCTCAGAAGATTTGTGGGCCATACCGGGTGGCAAGGTCAAAGTGGGCGAGTCCCTTAAAAAAGCTGCAGAGCGAGAGATTAAAGAAGAAACGGGTATTACGATCCGGGCCCGGGACCCGATTTTCACTTTTGACCACATTGAGACAGATGGTAATAATCGCATTCGCTTCCATTATGTGATCGTTGACCTGAGTGCCGATTATGTAAGCGGGCAGCCCCGACCGGGAGATGATGCTCGCGAGGCCCGCTGGATTTCCTCGGCCCAGCTGAAAAGCCTGAATGTCAGTAAAAAGACGCTGGACGTACTGGCGCAACTTTTTAATTTTGGTTAATAATAAACGAGAAGTGGTTTCAGAGCCCTAAGATTAGGCTCAAGGGCCCCGCCAGAATTCGGCGGGATTTCACATCTTGATTTTATAAATTAAGGCGTTCAACAAAGGCACACCTTAATCAATACAATCAGATGTGTTATCCCGCCTACGCGGGGGCGCAATATTCGGTTAGCCGGTTAGCCCCGCTATCAGCGGGAGCAACGGGCTCAACGGACAACCCATTTTTAGTGAGAATTTGAAGAGGTTTGAAATTCGCCAAAGATCTCTGGCGGACTAATTGGGCCTTAGATGAGGCTTTGAAACCACTGCTAGGTTGATTTCTCAATTTTCAGCTCCAATGAATCCGCCAGCATCTGATAGCGTCTGTCGAGGGGATCGAGTTCCAGCGCCCTGTAGGCATCGTTCAGGGCTTTCTGAAATAAACCCTTTTGGGATAAACTGACACTGCGGTAGTAATAAGCAAATGCCAGGTTTGGATTTATATCCGTTGCCGACGTAAAATCTGCGATTGCCCCATCCAAATCTCCCAATTTTAATTTAGAAATTGCCCGATTAAGGAAAGCATCCGGCTCGCGAGGGTTCAGGCCGATTGTTTCGGTAAAATCCTTGATGGCGCCATGATCATCACCGGTCTTCATCCTGGCAAAACCGCGATTGAAATAGGTCTCTTCACGCTTGGGGTTTAACGCCAGCGCTTTATCGTAATCAGCGATAGCCTTTTTATAGTCACCATTACCGGCATGGCATTGTCCCCGGTGGCTGTAAGCAATTTCGTCATCCGGTCGTATATTCAGGACCCTGCTATAATCCGCAATGGCGTGTTCAACGTCACCCTTGTTTGCCCAGGCATTGCCCCGGTTTAGGTAAGCCAGGCAGAGGTCAGGATTATGTCGTAATGCTTGATCAAAATAATCAATCGCCCTGTCAAAATCACCTTTACCGCTTAAGGCCAACCCGAGGTAATTTAGAACTTCATCGTCGGCCGGGGTTGACTCCAGCACCCTGGAAAATATTTCAATGGCCCCATCGAAGCGCCCGGCCACTAGACAATCGCATCCTTCCTTAATTTTTTTTTCCCTATCGTGTTGCATGGATTTATTATAGCAATAAGTTGGCCGGTTTGTCCCGCTTATAGCGGGATTAAGCCCGTAAGAAAAGGATTTCATCCGAATTTTAACCGGCTAACGGGCCAACGGGCTCAACGGGCTAACCTATTTTCCGCGTGCGCATCCTTTTAAAGAGGCTTGTAATTCGCCAACGCACTCTCGCGGATATTTGGGCCTTAGACGGGATTTTAAAACCACTTCTCGTGTTATAGAATTCCGCTTGCCTCCAAAAACTGCTGAATATCAAACCAGTAAATGCTCGGATCGGGCGGCAGATCATTATGACCGGCTGGATAAGTGATTATTTTTCCGTTTCGAGCGGCGCTATTCAACGCCAGGCCGTGTGCATAAGGAATGATTTCATCGTTTTTTCCATGGATAATGAGAACCGGTTTTTTGTATTGTCTCACAAGGCTGAGATTATCAAATGGATCTCGAACCAGAAAATCGGGCACAAAGTATCTGGAAGCAAACGATCGGACACTCGTAAAGCTTGATTGAAGTATGAGCGCCGCTGATGGTCTCCGGGCAGCCAGGACGCATGCGGCACCACCGCCGACAGACCGGCCAAAAAAAACTAGGCGATGGGGATCCACGTCTTTGCGGGCCGCAAGCATGTCATAGGCTTCGGTAAAAGTGCGGCCGATGCTTGTTTGCGAAGGTCTTCCTTCAGAGCGTCCGTAGCCGGGGTATTCGACAAGCAGTACGGCCAATCCCATCTGCGTTAACGGCCTCAATTCTTCCGGTAAGAAATCGATTAACTCTGCATTGCCATGGGCAAAAATAACGGCCGGTGCCGGACGGTTTAACTGCTTGCGGGCCGGCAGTAAAAGCCATGTTTCGACTTTTCCGTGGCGGGTCGTTATCCATATTTTCTCCAGCCCGGCAATTTCTTTCGATAATCCCGCTGCAGACCCGATCTGGAATCTTGGGAAAATAATCTGCCGCTGCATGATAAACACAAAGCCACAGAATATCACATAAGCCAAAAGACCCCAGATAGCAAATTTGACCAATGGATGCATTGGCATAAACCTTGTTCTTTGGCGGATTAAAAAACTCCCCGACCCCTCAATTCGATTATATTATCAGACTTAATATAAACATCAAGAACAGAAGTGTTGATGTGAAAGAAACCGGCTCGGAAGTTTGAGATAGCCAGGATTTAAAACTGAACCTTTACATTCAACATAGACAACCAGTGCATCATCTGATATTAAATAAAATTGATCTGTTACAACCCGAACGCAGTTAACCCCCATTGAGCGAAAGTCGACGGATATATACGAGTAGGGACGCACAAACTCTTGGCTTGGGAGATGTGAAAGATGATCATTCAAAGCATTGCAGGTCTAATCGTTTTTGCGGCATTTGCCTGGGTTGTCAGCGAGAATCGAAAACGCATCAACGTGAAGATTGTCCTGATCGGAATCGGGTTGCAATTGGTGGTCGGTTTTGTTCTTTTGAAACTGCCAATGTTCCGAGAGTTTTTTCTTTATTTGAATCGCCTCGTTTTATCATTGGAGGAATCCACGGCCGCCGGTACCTCTTTTGTATTCGGCTATCTTGGCGGTGGTCCCCTCCCTTTTGAAGAAAAATATCCCGGCGCCAGCTTTATTTTAGCTTTCCGGGGCCTGCCCCTCATTCTTTTAATGAGTGCATTGTCGGCACTGTTGTTTTATTGGAAAATTCTGCCACTGGTTGTCAGGACCTTTTCACTGGTTCTTCAGAAAACAATGGGCGTGGGGGGTGCGGAAGGCGTGGGTGTATCAGCCAATATATTTGTCGGTATGGTGGAAGCTCCGCTTTTTATCCGGCCCTATTTACAATTCATTACTCGCAGCGAACTTTTCACGATCATGACCTGCGGCATGGCAACTATTGCCGGAACAGTAATGGTACTTTATGCCAGTATATTGAGCAAAGCAATTCCGGACGTTATGGGACATATCCTTACGGCATCAATTATCAGTGTTCCGGCTGCCATCACCATTTCAAAAATTATGGTCCCCGAAACCGGTGAACTGACCTCGGGGGAAATGGTATCGCCGGAAGCGGCTACCAGTTCAATGGATGCTGTCACCAAGGGAACCTTGCAGGGAGTAAAACTTCTGTTCAACATTCTTGCCATGCTGGTGGTTCTTGTGGCGTTGGTTCATCTTGCTAACCTCATCCTGGGGTTGCTGCCGAGTATACACAACCAGCCGGTGACCCTGCAAAGGATTATGGGATTGGTTATGGCGCCGATAGTGTGGTTAATGGGTGTTCCCTGGAGTGAGGCCACCACGGCCGGCGCGCTTATGGGAACCAAGACCGTTCTCAATGAATTCATCGCTTATTTGGACATGAGCCGTCTGGCTGACGGTTCCCTAAGTCCTCGCAGCATGTTGATTTTGACATACGCCATGTGTGGGTTTGCAAATCCCGGCAGCCTGGGCATCATGATCGGTGGTATGGGCACCATGGCTCCGGAGCGACGCGATGAAATCGTATCCCTGGGTTTTCGTTCGATCATTGCAGGAACGCTGGCAACCAGCATGACCGGAGCCGTTGTTGGGATTATCGGGATATGAGATTTATTGGCCTTGGCCTGAATACCCTGTCCGCCATAGTTCTTTGGCGGACTGCGGGGAGCTTCATTTACCCAAAAATGAGATAGTCATTTGTTTTGAAACGGCCGGGGAGCGCAAGGCGTCAATACAGGCTTGACACATTACTAAAAAATCCCTACTATCCAGAGTAATTGTTTAACGATCAATTTGGAGGCCCTGATGGCAAAAAAAGAATATGAGTGCAAAAACTGCGGGAATAAGGTCGAACAGGAAGCACAAGAAGCTGACGCCCCGGAGTGCTGTGATAAGCCCATGCAAGAAGCCGAACCGTTGCCGGTATGCGAAGTCAGTGAAACTGCAGAACACTCCCGAGCGGATAATTTTGGCGAGCCCTGCGATGACGGCCGAACCGGCAAGATCTGATCCGGACGAAGATAACAAGCAGTTTTCGAATCGTATCGTGTTGACTATCAAATATGTGATCGTAATCCTCTGCGCTGGAATTCGAACCTATCCTCATCAAGAACAATCCCTTTGCGCCCGGCACATCGCTCTGTAACCTGACACGTCTGGTATCCAGTTTTTCCAATCCTATAATCTGCACGCGTCAATCATCCATAGGAGGCGATGATGTTTAAACTGATTTTAAGCGCCGTGAAGTTTTCACCGGCAAGTCTTTACGCGCTTGAAAAGAGCGCCCAATTGGCCCGGAGCTATGATTCCAAACTTTACCTGTTTCACGCTTTGGATTATCGTCTACAAGAGCTTACCACAACAGATCCCCGAATGACGGAAGTCTTTAAGGATACCGAAAAAAAATTTGAAACCCAAGTTATACCACGGTTGAGGGGCCTTTCCGGCGTTCAATATGAATATCGCCCGGCCGATCCGGCTCTCGAGGTGTGTAAAATTGCGCGTGCCAACAAGGTAGATCTCATCGTGTTGGGCTGCCATCAAATTTTAGAAAAAATCGGCCTTGGCCGTGTAGACTATGTTGGCATGACGATTCTGGAAAAAGCACCCTGCCCGATAATGCTGGTTCCATTCAACGGTTAATGAGTCAGCACCGGGATCTCGATCACCGTTAAAAAGGCCAGAAGCTATTATCATGCCAGATTGCCTCGGTTAGTTGGCGATCGATTTCAGCCAGAGAATCCAGATGCTGATGCTCCCATTCGGCAAGCCAGCGGTATAGCGCTTTTTCTTCGGGATCTTCAGACGTCTCAGCTCTTTCAGAATATAGCCGAACGGCATTTTTTTCCATTGCCATTGCAGCCGATATAGCGGCTGCTTCAAACTCTGATGCAGAAATCTGGGCCTTCATATCTTTGGTTAATATCCCGGCCACTATATTTGGGGTGTGTTTATCATCGTATTTACCGGGTGCGAACGTTTGTGTTTTTTGATAGGTTTTAAATTGATCCGATAAAATGTTTATATGCTTGTCTTCTTCAGCGGCCATCATACCAAAAAACTGTTTTACGGCATCGCTTTCGGTTTGGTTGGATATTTTGGAATAAAATGCTTTTCCTCTTTTTTCCAGCAAAATTGCGTTTTTTAAGATATCAAGAGCGGTGCTTTCGCCCATGTGAACCTCCCTTCCATCAACTTTTTCAGATCAACATGTGATTAATACGCCATCCATGAGGGTGTTCTGGTATTTCTAAAACACCCGTCGTGACCCTATGCGGTTTCAAATTTTAAAGGCCTTAATGGAATTCATATTTCATTCAAAATTCAGGTGATAGGACACTATAGCCATGCCTGCAAGATTTGGCAACTGTGGATGGGTTAAAAAATAGTGAGGCCCGAATCCGAATGCAGTATAGAACCGCTGGATTGGAAGATGTTTAGATTCGGTCGCTACATGAATCATCAGCGACTGCATCGTGCAAACTCATGCAAAAGGGATCCTAGCGAAAGAACAGCGCATAAACATTAAGTATCAGACCAACAGTAATACGTGCAGCGTGTATGTAAGCCATATATCGGTTTCCGCCTGTTTTTTCGCAAGGCTCTCTAATGCATTCAAACAGTGCACGATTTCGCTGCTGATAATTCATTCCGCTTCCTACTGTTGCGAATTGATCAGTTCATGGATCGAGGTATTTAATTTGAGACAAGATGGTCATACCAATACTTCTGAATACCGAGACTGGAGGGTGGATCGAATGAGTTCAGGCGTGCGAACTCGCGATATCATTGAAAAGCGGCAGCAGCGCTGATTCATACCAGCCCCGCAGCCTGAGCCCGCTGACAAAACCATTGTGGCCGCCCCAACGCTGCGCAACCAGATTGGTTTTGTTGTTTAACTGCAGTTGCTGAAAATCATCAAACGGGATTATGGGATCATCTTCGGCAATCAGCAGGGAGACAGGCAGGTCGATATTTTTTAAATCATTGCTGCCGATAGTGTATCCTTTGAAGTAATCATCGGTTGAATCCAGATTGCTGTAGCGTTCAATCAATGCATCGGTTATTTGGCGGATCGAGTTCAATGCTAAGGTCTGTGAAAAATCATATCTGTGCGGAAAAAGGTTTTGTTTCCTTCTCAATGAGCGACGCCATTTTTTTAAAAAATAACTGTGAATATAATAGCTGCTTTCGATTCCATCCGTGGCTTTATTGGGATCCAACACAGGACTGATGCTGACAATGTGTTTTAAATTTTCAATCGGGTTCGTCACTGCCCGTCGGGCGATGCGCAGGGCAAAGTTACCCCCCAGTGAAAAACCCACCAAAAAGGCCGGATATTGCCTTACCATTTCAGCGGCCTGTTTTACGGCCTGAAAAACCTCTTGCAGCAGGGTTGCATAAAATATGCCCCGGTTGAGATGATGACTATCACCATGGTCCCGGAAGTTTAATCTGAAAATCGAATACCCATTCTCGTAAAAATAGCGTCCGGTTTGCAGAATATAGGTTGAATTCATGCTGCCCTCCCAGCCGTGGAGCAGAATGACGAGACCCCTGGGTGATCGATGGTTTTGCGGTGAAAAAGATCCGAGAAGTCTAGCAGCGCCAACGTCCAAGATTATCTCTTCAGCGGCTGCAACCATCGGGTTTAACCCCCGGGCCCGAAATTTTACACTGGCCAGAATGGTTTGCACATGGGCATTCCGCAATAACAACGCCGGTTTAAATGAATAAGCAGTCAACATGGCTCGGTTGATGAAAAATTATCCCGTTTGCTTTTTTTTGTGACGGCCTTTTTAAATTGGTTATAAAATATGAGTTGCCAGGTCCATTTTTGGAGGTCATGCCGTATGATATACTGGGCCTGGTCATCTCCGATGACCTTAAAATACCGATGGTCAGGCGCAAGCCATCGATCGATCACTCGAACAACGTCTACTTTTCTTTCTCCCAACCAGATCCGGCGCGGGGTTTCTTCACCACGGTATCCGGCGTAGCATTTTACCTTGAGGATAAAAGGATTTTCCAAATTTATTATCTCGTTATATTTGCTTTAATCTGGCATTAGACACCGCAACGAAAGCCAAAATATAGGACGCCGTCGCGCCGGCAATTATATAGGAAATACCAATGCCCAGCGCAATTTGGGCGGCTATAATCGATGTTAATACAGAGGTGCACCCGTTAGCTGTCCAGGCGTGGGCGCGCGTGGCAGAGCTTTTTACCAGATACCGCATTCCCAGTGGAAAAGGCAACCCGATCAGAACACCGCATGGTAACAGGATAAGGATTGCCAGAATATACTGCACGGTGTCTGGCAAACCCAGAATCTCGTAAGTTACCGTCTCTAAGCACAAAAATATGATTACAAGAACGAAAATAAGACCCAGCAACGTCTTTTTGATTCCCCTGGGTGTTATATTCTGCGACCAGAATCCGCCCAGGGCAGAAAATACGAGGATGCCGCAAAGTACCACCGTAAAACTGATGACCGGATTTCCGAATAGAAGCATGAATTGTTTAATAAAGTACATTTCAACAAACATAAATCCGGCACCGACCGCGAGAAAATAGGCAACTTCGGGCATAGAAGGTTTAGCCCCCCCATTTTTTATGGTTAAAAAGGGCAACGTCAGAAGCACAAGTGAAATTAAAAACGCTTCGACAAACACCACCAGGATGACAATTTCGCCGGACATCAACAGGGAATACAGTCTGCTTCCGGTGCTTTTATATAGCTCAGGGAGTCTGGTCCACTTCAGGAATCTGGCTGGAAATGGGCGATTGTCCGTCTGGGGGGCCACATCGAGCAAATAAGATTGATAATAACCGGATTCATCTTGGGACTGATATGCATTTGCCAGACGGTTTATGGCAGAAAAATGATAGGGCGACGCGAAAATCGAAAATCGATTAACCCGACTTTGCTCGAGGGTGGGGAGATAAACCGGATCAAAGTTATGGCGGTCCGCAAATTGGATTAAACGTTCTGCATTTTTCAGTGGTCGAGAGGAGACAATAAGGGTAAAGGTATCCCAGTTGCGAAGCAGGGCGATATGCTGGTCGGGATTTTTGTATTTGGCCACTCTTAAGGCCTCATAGGCGGTGCCCCACAGACGGACTGAATCCGACGGGGGCAGAAGCAGTTTGCGGGAGACGATCAGGACTCCCCGCTCTGACAGGTGGGCAAGGTAGTCGATAAACGCTTCTACAGTAAAGGCGTAATCCTGGGTTAAAGCTGCTGTACCCGGTATCGAGGTACCCCAATTTTCGATATGAACGATGTCGTACAACCCGTCGGACCTGGCCATAAATGCCCTTGGATTTATATTGACCACCGGAAGTTTGTAATGCGCCCGTATCATCTGAGCAACTTTAGGGTTTTGCTCGACAATCGTGATTTGTTGAGCTTTGGAGGCAATGGCGCAGGGAATCGCCAAACCACCGCCATTTTGTATTAATAGAACATCCTGGGGATCTTTGAGCAGGTAATATCCGGCGTAGGCCAGAGTGGATTCGGCAAAGGATGCCTCATTGGGCGAATTAAGGTGATATAAAACAAATGGGTTGTCGCCGTCTCTAAAGATTGCGTCCTGTCCGGGCAAGCGACGGGTGTATTTCAGGCTCAAACCGGCTGCCGAGCGAATATAAGGGCTTTTTATTCTCTCTATTCTGCCCCTGATATCATTTGTGTTCCAGGTGATACGGGTATCGGGAAATTGCAGCAGCTGGCTGGCTGCTTTGTATGCAGATGGCTTAACTTCGATCATTTTCTTTCCCGCCGAAATTAACAAAACGGCAGCGACTATTATCATTGCAGAACCAATGATTAAACCCGGTCGTTGACTTTTGGCCTGTGAGATTAACGGCTGTCTGGGGAAGCCAAATTGGGCAACGATGGACAAAGTTGGTATTATCAAAGGGATGAGGGCTGTCGCGATAATAAGTCGCCCTTCGCTCAAAACCGAAAGTGCGAATACGGGCAGGCAGGCACCACAGGCCGCGCCGGCCATACTGGCGAAATAGACATATCCGGTCTTTTCAGGGAAGGCGACAAAGGCGATCGTTACCATTATTCCGGTAAAAAAAAAGGGAAGGGTCAAAACAAGATAGACCACCAGCAGGTAAAATACCTGGACCGGTTCCAGCGGGAGTCGGAAATAATCGAGAGGAATGGTATTGATGATGATAAAAGAACCGATCGCGGCCCCAATATATAGAAATATGAGGGTGTGAACGGATCTGTCGGCTGAAAGCTTTTTTTCCCACCCCGTTTTACGGGTGTCGAGGATGCTTAAAAAAGTGCCGCTGGCGGCGAACCCGAATAAGGCCACGCTGATTACCATGAAAGATAGATGGTTCCACTGGCTTACGGAGAAAACACGGGTAAGGAGCACCTCGATAGCAAGGGAAGAAAGCGATAATATGAAGACGGCGCTAAAGATCATGGTAGCTCCCTGCAACCCACTTACCTTGTTTCAAGGGCCTGGCCTGTCATTGGAACAAACAGAACACCGGTAATTTGCTTAACCGTGTAATCATCGTCCTGCTTTGTGACCAGAACCAGGTTCTGGTAGGCGAACGGGTTGCCCAGCGGGAGGACCAGCTTACCCCCCTTTTTTAGCTGATCTAAAAGGGGGGGCGGTATGTGATCAACGGCTGCGGTGATCATGATGCCGTCAAAGGGGGCCTGTTCGGGCCAACCATAATAACCGTCGCCAAAACGGGTCTCAATGTTATCATACTTCAGCGATTGGAGGACCTGGCTGGCTTTTTTATGGAGTTTTTCCTTAATTTCTAATGTATACACCTTTTTTACAATTTTGGCGAGCACCGCAGCCTGGTAACCCGATCCGGTTCCGATCTCCAAAACGCAGGTATCACCTGCAAGACCGAGGCTTTCCGTCATGAGGGCCACAATATAGGGTTGAGAAATTGTTTGACCTTCTCCGATCGGGAGCGGGTGATCGCTATAGGCTTGAGATTTAAGCCATTTGGGTACAAAGTGATGCCGGGGAGTTTCCGACATCGCTGCCAGGACCTCAGGCCTGGAAATGCCCCGTCGCTGAATCTGTTCAGACACCATTTTTTTCCTGGCTTGCCGGTGACTGTCAGTGTCGACCAAGGTATCGGCCAGAACAGGGTAGGGAACCAGGTTTAATATTAAGAAAACAAGAAATACCTTTTTCATGGTATAGCATCTGCTGCGCATTTTTATCCGGGTGTAACCCTGATTTTGTCAGGGTATTACATAGATTTTTAAATCTCAACCTTTTTGACAGGCAAATATTGACGGATGGCAATATTAATGCATACTTTCCCGTGCTGAGTTCGGGGAACCGTTGACTTTTTTCGACTTTATCGCTATCTGATGGTCTAACCAATTCTATACAAGGAGTAAATAAATGGGTTTATTCAGGAAGAAAAAGCAAACGGAACTATCGGCCGGGTCCCCCGATCTCAGCAATATCAGAGCAGGGCTGACCTTGTTGGGCAAGAATCTAAACGTAACCGGCAGGGTTTTAGGGGAGGATGATGTGCAGCTGCTGGGTGTGCATGTCGGTGATTTCGATTTGAAAGGCAATCTTAACATACATCAATCGGCAAAAATAGTCGGCAATGTTACGGCCAGCATTATTACAGTCGGCGGTACCGTCGAAGGCAATGTATCTGCAACAAAAATGATGAATATTCTTCAATCCGCCAATATAAAAGGTGAGATAAAAACACCGGTCATATCAATTCAGGAAGGGGCCCAATTTAATGGAAGGGTCCACATGGGTGCTTTTTAGTTTCAGTGCGCATAAGAAAAAATCTATATATCTAAAAAAGGAGTTTTCCGAATGCAAAACCTATCAACCGCCGATTCGACTTCGTTGGTCAGCCGGAATGCCAGGGTAGAAGGGGATATTCGTGGCGATGAAAATATAAACATTGAAGGCTATGTAAAAGGATCGATTAAATTAAACGGTGATGTTTATGTAGCCGTTAGCGGCGTCGTTGAAGCTGATATTGAAGCAAATAATGTAAATATCGATGGTCGGGTTATCGGCAATATTTCGGCCCGCGATAACCTGGAAATACAAGCATCCGGTAAAATGACCGGCGATATTACCGCCCGATCCATCGATATTAAAGAAGGATCGACATTTGAGGGACGATCCCGCATGATAAAATCCGATCCGGGTTCAAAAGCTTCCGCAGGATCACCCAATGAATAAAATTTTACACTTTTTTTTGATCATCCTGTTATTATTTTTGGCAGAAAACAATGGGCTGGCGTCATCCACCGTTATCAAGATATCCCTGATTACGCCCGAGGGAAGCACCTGGACCAATGCGTTAGATCAAATGGCCCGGGAGATAGAGGATAAGACCCAGAATGCGGTAACATTTAAAATATATGCCGGCGGAATCAGCGGGGACGAATTGGATGTTCTTCGCAAAATGCGTATTGGCCGCATTCATGCAGCCGGGTTTTCCGGTGTGGGGCTTGGAATAATCGCACCCCGGGTGCGAATTCTTGAGGCACCCTTATTGTTCAAAAATTACGGGGAAATCGACCTCGTCAGGGAAACGCTTTTTGATGATTTTGCGGCGGATTTTGAAAAAGAAGGATTTGTTCTGCTTGGTTTTGCCGAAGCAGGTTTTGTTTACTTTTTTTCCAAAATCCAGATGTCCGGGTCCCAGGGTTTTGAATCGGTAAAGATGTGGGTATGGAAGGGGGATCCGATTGCAAAAACCAGCCTGGACGCATTCGGTGTTAAAGCATATCCACTGCATATCGCAGATGTCAATACCGGGCTTGAAACCGGTATGATCAATTCATTCTACTCGCCGCCGCTGGGAGCGATTGTTTTCCAGTGGTACCCCAAAATAAAATATATGCTCGACTTTCCGATGGTAAATTCCACCGGTGCATTGGTGATCAAAAAGGACATTTTCGATAGCCTGTCAAAAAAAAACCAGGACATCATACGTGCGGTGGCCCGCAAGTTCTGTAACGAACTGATCCAGCTGGCCAGAAAAAATAATGTCGAAGCCTTGAAGATTCTCAAAAAGAACGGGGTTACCTTTGAATATCCAACACCGGCGCAAGTTATATCGTTGCAGCAAACTGCGAAAAAAATATATCAAAAACACATGACTGACATATATTCAACAGATCTTTTTAACAAGGTTGAAGAACTTTTGTTGGCCCACCGAAAATCCTCCTGATTTGTACGATCCGAAATTATTTTTTTGAGAAAATGGTACTAATTAGTTTTCAATTCAGAAATGAGCAATTTTTTCGATGAGCAAGGCCGCACAAGGGTTTTTGCCGGGGCGTACATCAGGTACGTCGCCCCAGTTGAATAGGCTTCGCATTCAACGGGGCAGGCACGCGAAAACCCGCGGAGAACGCGGCCCATCGGAAAAAGGGCCATTTCCGGATGAAAACTTTTTTCTGAGTGTGCAACATGAAGTTTATCCAAAAAATCGATGATCGCCTGGCGACTGTTGAAAAATGCCTGGCGGTGGCTCTGTACGCAATGCTTATTTTGATGATTGGGTTCAATATTGTTTCACGCAATTTTTTCCATTACGCCTCTCGGCAAGCACTGGAAATTTTGCCGGTCCTGGTTTTATGGTTAGCCTTGATCGGATCCACCCTGGCCATAAAATATCAACGGCACATCAAAATTGAATTACTGCTTCGATATTGCAGCCGGCGGGTACGCTCTATGGCCCATATTGCCACCTGCCTTTTCGGGATGGCGGTGATGGGGATTTTGCTATGGGTGTCTCTGGATTTTATAAAAAATGAAGCAGATATGTTTGGTCCCTGGGGACTGGTTTCGATTATTTTTCCGCTGTTTTTTTCAATATCTTTTTTCAGATATGGTGTCAAAATTTCATATAATATCAGGGATTATTTAAGTATTGATTAATCTATTATATTAACTTTTTCGGGCGTAGATAGCGAAATGATAAAAATGCCATGTATCTGATTTACATATCCATTATTTTAATTATTGGCTTTGCCCTCATCGAAGCACCTCTGTTTACCATTGTTGCCGCCCTTACCATCGTCTGTCTGTATGTGATCAACCACGATTGGCTGTCACTCCAACTCATCATCATTGAAATGAACCGTCTGGCATCCATGCCGGTGTTGGTCGCGTTACCGCTGTTTACCCTGGTTGGCTGCCTGTTGACCGAAACCAAAGCACCCGTGCGCATAATGAATTTCATGCAGGCGCTTTTAGGGTGGCTGCCGGGAGGCCTGGCAATAACCGCCCTGTGTTCATGTGCATTTTTTACAGCGTTGACCGGGGCCAGCGGGGTCACGATCGTAGCCATTGGTGCTGTATTGTATCCGATCTTGCGTCAAAGTTTCTACGAAGAAAACTTTACCCTGGGGTTGCTCACAACTTCCGGCAGTTTGGGTCTGTTGTTTCCCCCCAGCCTGCCGGTTATTTTATACGGCGTCGTGAACCAGATTGATATTCGAGATATTTTTAAAGCAGCGCTCGTACCCGGGATCCTGCTTATCATCGGGCTATCGCTATACGCTTTCTGTCATCAATTCATATTTGCAAACAGAGCAAAAATGCCTGAAAAACTCACTGCGTCCTTCTCCTGGGATCGGGTAAAAGTAACATTTTGGGAAGGGATTTGGGAATGGCCCATCGTTGGTATACTGATCATAGGTGTCTATGGCGGTTTTGTGACGATTGCAGAGGTATCGGCGCTGGTACTCATATATGTGATCATCGTGGAATGTTTTATTCTCAAGGAAGTGTCGTTTGTGCGTAAACTGCCGCAGATCATGATTGAAAGTGCGATGTTGTCAGGTGCTATTATTGTGATTCTGGGTGTGGCCCTGGGATTTACCGGATACCTGGTTGATGAAAAAATCCCGGATCAGATTCTGGCCGGCTTAAGCGCTTTGACCCAGAACAAATATGTCTTTCTGGCGGGATTAAACCTGTTTTTATTGGCGGTGGGCTGTATCATGGATATCTTTTCCGCGATTGTTATCGTGGTACCCATCATTGTTCCCATCGCCCTGACATATGGCATTGACCCGATTCACCTGTGCGTGATTTTTCTGGTTAATCTTGAAATCGGATACTCGACACCCCCCATTGGAATCAATCTGTTTATCTCCAGTATCAAATTTGAAAAACCCGTAACGATCCTGTACCGGGCCTCCCTGCCGTATCTGCTGTTAATGCTGCTATTTTTGGTATTAATCACATACGTGCCACCCTTGAGTCTTTTTCTGCTGAAATGATAACACCCTAACCCGGACAAGTCGGAACCAAAAATGACCAAATCTCGAAAACGAACATTTAAGTCAGAGTGGACAGACCCTGGATGCTTGATGCCGGATAAAACAAGGATTAATACTTTTAAAATCCAGTGTCCCCGTTCGCCTCGCCTGAGCGGCTCGTGATGGCGGGCAGGCAGAAACCAGCATCCAGCATCTTTTCCATAGGGCAATACAATGTATTACCAGTATTTCATCTCACAAACACTCAAAGAAATCACCATTAAGGGCCAAAAAGGATCACTACCGTGACCATGGGAATTCTAAATATTGAAAAACCAGCGATCAAGTGGTTGATAATGCTGATTGTTTTTCTGATCCTCTGCAACCGGGACCCTGCAGCAGCCGGTATGGATATGCTTTCAACCGCCGAAGTGAACATACACCATGCGCCGGTCTTAAAAAATGCTGCGCGCGAGGCGGCCCAATTCTACCAAGAAGCTAAAGTGGAACTTGAAGAATTATTTGGCTGGCCATACCCGCTCAAACCAGATGTTGTTCTTGTAAAAAATAACAATGATTTCAATAAAATTACTGGCTATAGTTATATTGTAGCTTTAGCAATTCCCGGAAAAAATCTGATCATTATCGATTATTCAAAAATGGGCCAGGGGCCGTTTTCCTTCAAAAAAACTATGAAGCATGAAGTCTGTCATCTCATGCTTCACCACCACATTCCCGGTGGCAAGCTGCCCAAATGGCTCGATGAGGGCATTGCCCAATGGGTGAGCGACGGCATGATGGAACTGCTCATGAATCCCAAACGCCAATCTCTGGAAGATGCTGTTCTGGCGGGACGGTATCTACCATTGAGCCAGTTGATGTATCGCTTCCCCCGGGACAGACAATCGATATGGTTGGCGTATGAAGAAAGTAAAAATATGGTGGCATACATTGAAAACCGCTATGGCAGGGAAGGGGTTTTAAATTTGCTCAACTATCTAAAAGCGGGCCAGGATTTCGAAACGGCTGTCTACAAAAACTTTTCGATTACAATGAATGCACTCGAACACGACTGGCAGCGTCAGCTTAAAAAACGCAGCCGATTTTTTATCTTTGCTGCAACCCACATATATGAATTCCTGTTTGTTCTGGCGGCACTGCTGACCTTTGCTGGTTTTATACGCTTTTTATTAAAAAAGAGAGCCTATCAAGATGAAGAAGATGACGATGATTTCTAGGTAATGATCCTTATTGAATGTTATTTACACTTCAATCTTTTATTTGGTCGAACACCGAGTTAGGATGCTTTTTCTTTTTTGGCGAATTGATGAAAGATGTCTGAGATACTATAAATCGTCATGAATAAAAAACTGACCGGAACGGATGCATAAGGAAAACTAACCGGTATTCTTAAAGCGGGGGTAAGTTGAGCGTGCACACGCCCAAGAAGGTCTATGCCCTGAATGGTAACGACGATGTTAATA
>CAMYNZ010000027.1 GCA_947259865.1 uncultured Desulfobacterales bacterium
CTAACCGAATATTGCGTCTTTACGGCGAGAGAAATCAGTGAAGGACTTATCAAAAAAAAGGGGCTCCCTGGGAGCCCCTTTCTCATTTGGTTTTTGTTGATTGTACCGGCGTTGGAGTTAGGCGGCATCCAAACCGAGTTTCTGACGATCAGCCATATCCATCAGGACTCGTTCACGGGCCTTATCGATACCCAGTGCCTGTCTTTTCTTGTCGATATTGGCAAGCATCAAACGGGCGATTTCATACGGATCGGTGGCAAAGCCCCATTTACCAAAGCCGGATTCTTCAAGTTCTTCGAATAGATGTTTGTGAAACTTCGTGCCCTCGACGATCGGAAAGGTGACCCCAAATACCGTATAAACTCCGGAGGCCACGAAATACTGTCCGATACAGATGGCTTTTTCACTCATATATTCCGGCGCTGCTCCGGCCACGGGCAGTTCGGCGATGCTGTCGCCCAACCCGCCGGTTTTGACCATTTCGGCACAGGCAATCAGGATCCGGCTGTTGTCCACACAGGCCCCGATACCCAGTACCGGCGGCATACCGACCGTTTCACAAACTTCTCTCAAACCGGGGCCCGCCAGGACCGCTGCTTCCGGGCTCGTAAGACCGGCCTTTGCCAGAGCGATCTGTGAACACCCGGTCTGAACCACCAAAACATCATTTTTGATCAGTTCTTTAACCAGTTCTACGTGCACCCAGTCCTGTTTGACCCGCGGATTGGTGCATCCGACCACGCCGGCGACCCCCCGGATTCGGCCATTGATGATGTTGTCATTGAGAGGTTTGTAAGAACCCCTGAAGGTACCGCCGAGCATGTACTGGATGTACTCATGCGAAAAACCATGGACACCGGTGCTTTTGTTTTGCGGAATTTCAATGGATGCCGTGCGGTTTTTAAAACGGGAGATGGCCTTTATCACGATTTCATCTGTGGTGCTTTTGGGATCGTGTTCATGGAATTCGAGATGCAGGGCACCCTCGATTTTGCAGCGCGGGTTGGTCGTGATGAGCGGCGTGCCGTAGCACTCGGCCACTTTAGCCAATCCTTGCTTGATGCACTGAACGTCCACGCAAAATGCATCCACTGCGCCGGTAACCAATATCGCCTCGGTTGACGAAAAGTTGCCGGCGTGGGGCACTCCGTGGCGAACGAACATTTCCAGACCCGAGCAACACATACCCACCAGATTTAAACCTTTTGCACCGGCTTCCTGGGCCGCCTCGATAAGTGACGGTTCACTGGCAGAAGCGAGCATGGATTCGAACAGATTGGGTTCGTGTCCGTGAACGATGATGTTGACCTGGTCTTCTTTCAGCACCCCCATGTCCGTTTCGATACTGACGGGAGATGGTGTCCCGAATAAAATATCGGATATTTCACTGGCCACCATGGATCCGCCCCAGCCATCTGCCAGTGCGGTGCGGCTGGATTGTTTGGTAATGTTTTCATAGTGTTGATCAACACCTATGGCGGTTCGGTGCATCAGCTCCATGATTTCCCGCATGGCACCCCGGGGGACAATGCCGTGTTTGCGCCAGGTTTCCAGTGTTTTTTCGGGAACGCGTTTGGCAAAAGGGATTTCACCCTCCACCTGAGTGTAGGTGCGCTCCAGTTCCTCGTAAAGATCCTGCGCAATCTCTTTGGTATTGCGTCCTTCAACCTCGATTCCGATGGAAGCAGCTACGGATTCAAGCTTGTGAACGTCTTTTATCTGATAATCCTGGATGTTACCGTTGATAACCTCGCGAAAAATATCGAGCATCACCATTCCGTGATCGGTATGGGCCGCGCTGCCGGCGGCGACCATGCGGCCAAAGTTGCGGGCCATAATCGTGTCGATCGTTGCCCCGCAGACACCGGTTTTGCCATAGGGATCTCTGGCATTCAGCCGACAGGGGCCCATGGCACAGTGTTTACAGCAGGCCGAATCAGCGCCAATCGGACAGGCCTTCATGTTGGCGGCCCTGTCAAAAGCAAGCTCAACACCATCTCTGCGCGCCTTGACCAGCATCTGGGCTGTGGAGTCACAGATGGTTACATCTTTTGGCTCAGGTTCTTTTCTTTTGAGCGTTACAGTTTTCTTTTCTTCCATATTACCTCCTGGTGGAATAGCTAAATGTTAAATGGGTTCATTCACATTAATTATACTGTTGCCGAAAGACTAAATTTGTGCTTAATAGTAATGATTACTAATAACATTTAAAAAACTCTCAGGTTTTTGTCAAGAGATAAATAGATCCTTTGATGAAATATTATGGTTTTTCGCGAAGGTTAAGCACCGGGCCAGATTAAAATCTGATAGCAGAAAACGTGAGCGCTGTGTCAAATTGATGCATAAATTGATATTGTCCAACCGGAAACCGACTAACCCCTGCAGATAAAAAGCAAACTATTATGATAGGACCTAGCATGCCCAAAAAACCCAACATCGTAATTGTGACCGTGATATTTTTTTCCCTGTTATTTCACGTCCGGGGATCTTTTGCCGCCGAAGCAGACAAGATAGTCTCCCCGCCTGCAAAACCCAATCGTCTGATCCATGAGAAAAGCCCCTACCTGTTGCAGCACGCCTATAATCCGGTAGATTGGTATCCCTGGGGCGACGAGGCTTTTGAAAAGGCACGCCGGGAGGACAAACCGATTCTGCTGTCTATCGGCTATTCCACCTGCCATTGGTGTCATGTCATGGAAAAGGAATCTTTTAGCAATCCGGAGATAGCGGCTGTCATGAATACCTATTTTGTATCCATAAAAGTCGACCGGGAAGAAAGGCCGGATCTGGATAAAATATACATCACGGCTGTTAATGCCATAGCGGGATCGGCCGGATGGCCGTTGAATGTTTTTTTAACACCTGATTTAAAACCCTTCTACGGGGGCACATATTTCCCACCGGTTCCAAAGTACGGCCTTCCAGCCTGGCCCGACCTGTTAAAACGTATTGCCGACGCCTGGCAGGATCCCGAACAGCGTCCCAAAATAGTGGCCTCGGGTCAGGCGCTATCAGACAATCTTGCCGGTTACTTCTCCTGGTCCGCCACGGAGGTCCCTCTTAATCCGGCGGTACTGGAGAAAGCGCAAGAAACGTATTCAACGGTTTATGATGAACGCTACGGCGGCTTCGGTGAGGCCCCCAAGTTTCCGTCACCGTCCATTCAGAATTTTCTTATGGCCGTGCATTATTTTACAAAATATGACGACCGCAAAAGTCAACAGGGGCAAAGGGCGTTTGCGATGAATTCGTCTACCCTTCGGGCCATGGCTGAAGGAGGGATTTATGATCATATCGGCGGGGGATATCACCGCTATTCCACCGATGCCAAATGGCATGTTCCGCATTTTGAAAAGATGCTATATGACAATGCCCAGCTGCTGGTAAATTATCTGGACGCTTTTCTGATCAGCCGTGATGATTTTTTTGCCAGGGTGGCCCGGGAAATAGCAGATTATGTGTTACGCGACATGACCCATCCCGCAGGCGGATTTTATTCGGCCGAAGATGCCGACAGCTTACCGGCCGGGTCGCAGGACAGCCCCAACGACTATTCAGCCAACGAAAAGGCCGAAGGTGCCTTCTATGTATGGGAGCTAAAAGAAATAAACGCGATTTTAGACCCATCGTCAGCCGCCATATTTGCCTACCGGTATGGTGTTTTAGCCGACGGGAATGCCGAACGGGATCCTCTTGGTGAATTTAACGCTAAAAATATTCTATATCTTGCCCATACCCTTGATGAAACCGCTGCAGAATTCGGCAAATCCAAAAAGGAGGTCCTGCAGCTGCTGGCTGCGGCCCGCAGCAAGCTGTTTACGGTCAGGTCAAAAAGACCACGGCCGTATCTGGACGATAAGATCCTGACTTCCTGGAACGGTCTTATGATCAGCGGGTTGTCCAGGGCCTATCAGGTGCTGGGAGATGAAAAGTATCTATCAGCAGCCGTGAAATCGGCAAAATTTATCCAAACACATCTTTATAATGCCCAATCAAAACAGCTATTTCGACGCTGGCGCCAGTCCGAATCAAAAATACCCGGTATGGCAAGTGATTATGCCTTTTTGATCCATGGGTTGATTGATCTATATGAAGCCGACTTTAATCCGGTATGGCTCGATTGGGCCATTGAACTGGCAGATGAACAGATACGACTTTTTTATGATTCGGACCATGGCGGATTTTTTATGACCCGTGCCAAACACGACCAGAATTTTAGCATGCGCGTAAAGGAGGATTCAGACAGCGTCATTCCTTCTGCCGGTTCGATGTCCGTATTGAATTTTTTGCGTCTGTCACGTTACACGGATAAACGTCAGTATGCACCCATCGCCGAAAAAACCATGAAGACGGTTTTGGCGCGCCTCCAGGAGCATCCCACATCGGCTCCCAAAATGCTGACGGCCCTGATCGTCTCGCTCAGCAAACCCATCGAGGTTGTTATCGCCGGCGATCGAAAAAGTGAGGATACACGCCGGTTGCTAAAAACCGCCCACTCATTTTATAATCCGGCCAAAATCGTACTGCTGGTGGACAATGCCGCAACTCGAAAAATGCTGGCCGCCAATCTTCCATTTATCGCATTTATTAAAACCGTAAACGGAAAAGCGGCAGCCTATGTTTGCACCGAGCGCAGCTGCAGTTTGCCGGTCACCGATGCCGACGCACTGGCTGAGATGCTGGCATCTGCGCCGCAAAAATCCGGCAATGTCCGGCCCCCGGCAAAAAACGTACCCTTGTCAACAGAACCGTAATCCGCACGGGTCAAGGAGCGCCCGAACTTGGAAAATATCTCTTTTAAACCGTGCGTCTGCCATAGGTGAGAATCACCCGGTTCATAACCAAACAACCTTGCGTTTTGCAGGGCAAGAAATTATCATTGAAAGAACCGCAATTTTGTAATAACGGTATAATCGTATTTTGTCTCTAAATGTGTTACCGGGGGTGGCCACAATCCGCAGAAAGGATAATCAATATGTCTGATGAAAAACCTATTAAGATTTTCTCACTGAGTACCTGCAGCCATTGCAAATCAACCAAGAAATTGTTAAACGAATGCACCGTTCAATATGATTTTGTGGATGTGGATCTGCTGGAAGGCGATGAAAGGAGAGCCATCCTTGAGGATGTAAAAAAATTAAACCCCAAATGCTCTTTCCCGACCATAATAATCGGTGAAAAAGTTATCGTGGGCTACAAGGAAAAAGATATCAAGGAGGCGCTGGGTCTATAATGGATTCGCAAGAGCTTTACGAAAGGATGAAAAAGGTGCAGGAACCCAAGGGTTATTATTTCAACCAGGACAAAGAAAGAACCTTTGAACTTCTGGAGGCCCTCATTACCAATAAAGAGCGCTATGGATATATGGGATGCCCATGCAGGCTGGTGTCCGGAGACCGTGAGCATGACCGGGATATTATTTGCCCCTGTGAATACAGTATTCCGGACATTGAAGAATACGGCAGCTGTTATTGCAATCTTTATGTCTCAAAGGAATGGAACCAGGAAAAAATACTCCATGCGTATGTGCCGGAAAGGAGACCGCCGGAAAAATACTGATTATCCGAACTCATCGTATAGTATCATTTCCGGCTCGACGCCCAGGCTGTCGAGCATTTTTTTAACGGCGTCCAGCATCAACGGCGGTCCACACAGATAATATTCGATTTCCGTGGGATCTTCATGGTCTGCCAGATAACGGTCATAGGCCGCCTGGTGGATAAAACCGGTCAGTCCCTCCCAATTATCTGCGGGCTGCGGGTCCGAGAGCGCCACATGGTATGAAAAATTCTCATAATTTTTTTCCAGTGCCCGGAACTCTTCGTCATAAAACATTTCCTTTTTCGACCGTGCACCATACCAAAACGTTATTGGGCGCCGGGTTTTCTCGATCAGCAGTTGGCTGAAAATATGGCTTCGCAACGGTGCCATACCGGCCCCGCCGCCGATAAAGCACATTTCACGACCACTATCCTTCACAAAAAAATCTCCAAAAGGACCGCTTAATGTGACCCTGTCTCCCGGTTTCAACGTAAACAGGTAGGAAGATGCCACCCCCGGCGGAATATCAGTTTCTCCCGGTGGGGGTGTGGCAATCCGGATCGTGAAGCGCAATTCTTTTTCTTCCGGCGTGCTTGCCAGGGAATAGGCTCTGTAAACCGGGTCCTCGGCGCGTGCCCGGAACCCCCAAAAATCAAACTGATCCCATACCTTGCGGTAGGTTTCTTCCACTACAATCTCGTCATAGGCGCGCTCGTACTTCGGGATATCAATCTGGACATAGGCTCCGGCTCGGAAGTCCAATTTTTCACCGGGGTCGAGTTTTAGCCGCAATTCTTTGATAAACGAGGCCACGTTGCGGTTGGATACCACCGTCCCATTGTATTTGCGGATGTTAAAAATTTCGTCTGGAATTCGAATTTTCATATCCTCTTTTACTTTGAGTTGGCAGGACAGCCGTACGTTCTCCTTTTTTTCTCTGCGGTTTAGATGGGCCAATTCGGTGGGTAAGATATCTCTACCACCGTCCTCGACCTGACATTTGCACAATGCGCAACTGCCCTTGCCGCCGCAGGCCGAAGGTAGCAGAATATTGTTCTGATTGAGTGCGGAAAGAAGGGTGACACCGGTAGATGTCCGGATTGTTCTATCCGGATCCTCATTAATAATGATTGTGCGCTCCCCCTTGGTCACAACTTTGGCTTCGACAAGCAAAATTATGCCAACCAGGAGGGCAATCACACCCGAAAATACGATCAAACTGATGATATATACATCAATCAATTCACAGCCTCCCACACGATCGAAAATATTGTATTCATACAAAAGATCTTATATTGAAACGCCGGCAAAAAGCATAAACCCGATGGCCATCAATCCGGTTACGATGATGTTAATTCCGAAGCCCTGGAGCCCCAGCGGAACATCGGCATATCTGAGCTTTTTTTGGATGGCTGCCATCACAATGATGGCCAGGGCCCAACCGGCACCGGATCCCATGCCATAGACCACCGATTCGCTAAAGGTGTAATCGCGTTCAACCATGAACAGGGATGCCCCCAGAATAGCACAGTTGACGGTAATCAGCGGCAGAAAAACGCCCAGGGCCGCGTAGAGGGCAGGTGAGTACCGATCGATTACCATTTCTACGGCCTGCACCATGGCGGCTATAACGGCTATAAACAGGACCAGTTTCAGAAAAGTGAGATTCACCCCCGCAAACCCTGCCCATGCAAGGGCTCCGGGCGCCAGCAGGAAGGTATACACCAGCCAGTTGACCGGAGTGGTTATGGTCAGAACAAAGATTACGGCAATTCCGAGTCCGGTTGCCGTCTGCATGTTTTTGGATACCGCCAGAAAGGAACACATCCCCAAAAAATAGGCCAGCAAGATGTTGCCGACAAATACGGAATCCAGTGCGATATTGATCAAATTGTTCATCTATCTAATACAGCCTTATTCTTTTCTTAACACACTATTTTCAAGCCAGACAAACAGACCGATAATGATAAAGGCACCGGGAGCAAGCAGCATAATCCCCATGTTCTCATATCCGGCATCATAAAACGCCCGGGGGATCACCGCATAGCCCCATAGTTTGCCGGACCCCAGAAGTTCCCGGAAAAACGCTACCCCTATCAGAATAGAACTGTACCCCACGCCATTGGCGATACCATCCATAAAGGATCTAAACGGCGGGTTGGTCAGGGCATAGCCTTCTGCTCGGCCGAGAACGATACAGTTGGTAATGATCAAACCGACGAAAACAGACAGCTGCTTGCTGATATCATAAAGGAATGCTTTGAGCACCTCATCCGCCAGTATGACCAGCGTGGCAATAACCCCTACTTCGACAATGATGCGAATATTTCTGGGGATCATATTGCGCATCAGGGAAATGGCCAAACTGGAAAAAGCGACCACCACTGTCAACGCCAGGCTCATGACAATAGCGGTCTTTAATTGCACCGTAACGGCCAGGGCCGAGCAAATACCCAGGATTTGCTTTGATATCGGATTGGCCTCCCACAATGCCTTGACAATTTCTTTATAGGATTTGGTACGTCGAATAATCGTCCATGGCCGTATCAGGGTTCCGTTCATTTTAACACCTTGCATTTTAAGATCTCAGCTACAATGGAATGCTTCACGGGGGCTTGATTGGGATACTTTGCCGGGTTTGCGGCTATTAACCGTCAGCGGATTGTTTCTCTATCAGGTTTTTCCTGAATTTGATCGAGACGGGTTCGTAATTGTGCAGGATTTCCATGATGCCGGCCGACAGATATTTTCCGGTTAAGGTCGCACCACTGATACCATCAACGTAATTATTTTGCTGATTTAAAGGTATTTTATCCTTTATGGGCCCTTTTGCAATCCCAATGGATACAAAGCGGCCTTGTCGGTTTACGATTTTTTTCCCAACGAAGTTTTTTTGAAACCATTCCTTTTCAATTTCTCCGCCAAGTCCGGGGGTTTCCGAATGTTTGTATATCGTGAAACCGGAAATGGTGGATCCGTCCTTTTCAATCGCCAGATATCCCATGATCCTGCCCCACAGTCCTCGTGAGTTGATCGGGACAATATAGGCTTTGATCCCATCATTTTTCAGGTAAACGTATAACGGAATATCCGATTTCCCCCTCTGGGTTTCGTCATTGAGCCTTCCATCGGAATTAACCCATAAGGGTTTTATATTATCCAGGTACAGTTCGGTAATACGTTTGGGGGGATACGTTTTTTCTTTTTGGATTAATCCAACCGATTTTAGAATATTTTTTTGTTTATCCAAGATTACATTTTTTTCCTGAAAATGCTGAAGTCCGGTTGAGGCCGTCGTCAAAAGGACGCTGCAAACCAAACACATGATGGCAGCAAATATCAGCGATTTTAGACTATTAGACATTGGGTGTTCTTTTTTTCAACCGGTATTTAATTTCAATGTGATCCAGCAAGGGGGCAAACAGGTTCATGAAAATTATCACAAGGCCAACGCCTTCGGGAAATGCCGGGTTGAATACGCGAATCAGAACCGTCAAGGCCCCGATGGCAAATCCAAACACCCATTTGGCCCCCGGCATATGGGCTGCCGAAACCGGATCGGTTGCCATGTAGGCAAAGCCGAACATGGCGCCGCCCATAAGCAGATGATAAAACGGATTTAGCGAAAGAAACGGCATTGCGCTTTGGTTGGCCACCAGATTCAAAAGGTAACCGCTGGCCAATAATCCCAAAACACAGCCCAAGATAATCCGGTAACTCGCAATGCCTAATATAATCAAAAAAACGGCACCGACAAGGGCCAAAAGGGTCGATGTTCCACCGATGCTGCCCGGGTAATTTCCAAAAAAAAGTTTTGCAGCGGCATATCCGGCATCGGTCAGAGCAGTCTGCACATCGCCCGATTTTTCCACAACCGCGGCAACAGAAAGTGGTGTTGCGCCGGTGAAAGCATCAACCGGGGTTGCCTGTGCTCCTTTGAGAACTGTCCAGACAGCATCGCCTGAGTTTTGAGCCGGATATGCAAAGTACAAAAATGCTCTTCCCGTAAGAGCAGGGTTTAAAAAATTTCTACCCGTCCCGCCAAATATTTCCTTACCGATTACGATGCCGAATGAAATGCCCAATGCCGTCTGCCACAGCGGTAATGTCGGCGGTATCGTGAGGGGAAATAAAGCGCAGGTTACAAAAAGGCCCTCACTGATTTCATGCTTTCGGATCACTGCAAATAAGGTTTCCCAGCAATATCCAACGACATAGGTAACCAGCACCAGAGGCACCACCACCTTTAAACCGGTCAGCACAACGGCAAGAAATGTTACCGGCATACCCGAGGCCAGGTGGGATTGATAACCGACATTATAAACGCCAAAGGCATAATGGGGTAGCAATGCGACAATGACCAACGTCATATACCGTTTAACATCCAGGCTATCGCGAACGTTGGGGCTTTGGTGGGTGACATGTTCCGGTGAGTAAAAAACAGACTCGATTGACTCGAAAAAAGGGTAGAGCTTTGCAAGTTTTCCCCCTTCTGTAAAGTGCCTTCGCTGAGATTCAAAAAATTTTTTAAACAGTTTCATAATTAGCGGGTCTGTTCTTTGTAAAATTCCGCTTTTGCATTTTTAAGGGTCGCAAAGAGTTCCAGTTTGGATGGGCAGACATAAGAACACAGCCCGCATTCCACACAATCCAGCAATCCATGTTCGACTGATTCTTCAACTTCTCCGGCCAGTATAGCCTTGAAGGTAAAATGAACCAAAATATCGACGGGGCATACCTGGGCGCAGTGATAGCAGGCGATACAGGCACGGTCGCCACCGTGTTTGTTGCAATTCATCTCCAGGTCATTCCGGTTCAGGTGCGAAAAGAAAGCGCGGGAATAGCTCGGTTTGCGGTAGCCCGGCCGTATAAAGCCCAGAAACTCGCCCTTTTCGTTACCTTCCGGCAGTAGGATCACCGAAGTTTCAAAAAATCCCAGATAAGATTCTTTAGGGTTGGCATAGCCCGTGTGCACCCCGCCCGCACAATAACGGATATCACCTTTCTCATGCGGGTCAATCCGACCGGCGGTTAGATGGGCAAGTGGAACTCCCAGTCGGGTTTTGAAATGCGTCCTTGCCGTGGCCGAGGATCCGGCCAATACAACCGTTCGCTCGCTCGGATAGGTGCCGGTTTTCAACAGGTGTGCCCAAAGGAGCAGGTCCTGACCATTCAGGTACCACGATCGATTTTCAGCAGCTGAGGCCCGTGTGTGATACACCCATATACCGGGATCATGGGCAGGATAATTCCCCGAATAGGAATGGGTGATCCGCCCATCAAGCGCATTCATGACAAAGGTGTTATCCTTTTGGGTGCCGATGTATACGTGGTCTCCCGCCAGTTTCCGTAATACGTTTAAGCCGTACTTTAAAAGTCCGATGTTGCCATTTAAATACACCTGTGGATCCGTTTGAAAGGGTTCCATGTTACCCAGTCCTAAAAAAATGGCCGGTGGCCGGGAATCCGGCAGGGGATAATCTCGAAAAGGAAGTGCTCGCATCAAAGGCCACAGTCCGCCCTTGATGATGGCCGCGATCAATTCGTTCTTTGACGCAGCTTCAATCTCTTTGTCGTTGAAGGCTTCGAATTGGACAGCGTCTTCTTCCTGGTCCAGGCGGATGATGATTTCCTTTATGACGCGGCGCGGTCCGAAATTAATTGCAACAACTTGTCCCCCGCCCGGGGACAGGAATTTGATATCCGTAAGACGTTTGTCTTCAATAAGCGGAGATCCGACTTTTACGCGGTCGTTGACCTTTACTTTCAGACGCGGCGTGACAAACGGCAGATGTTCCGGGAGAAGGGCCAAATGGGTCGGTGTTGCCAGCCTCTCCAGGTCTCGTGACGGCTTGCCCGCGAGTTTGAGGTTGTAGCCCTTTTGGGTATGGATCGAAATCATCTGCAGTGGGGTTTAAATAGTTCTTTAATTTATTCAGGGTCATCAAAGATATTGAATTTTCCGTGTAACACCTTTCGAGAGAATTTTCAACTCACCGGGATATGCATTATCTTGGCTATGCTTGATTTAAATGGCAACTTGGAAACTAGAAGTGGTTTCAAAACCCCATCTAAGGCCCAATAGCCCGCCCGCCTCGCCTGAGCGGCTCGCGATGGCGGGCAGGCTGCGTTGCAAACCTCTTCAAAATGCTCACATACTACCGTGTATGCTGCGCTTTTTCATCGGCCCGCGCCTTGCTCTTGAACCTAATCTGAGGTTTTGAAACCACTTCTAATCAAATTCAAGAAGAGATTTTTAAAGGGATTAAAATGGTTGATGAGATAATTGTTCTTACCCGAATAGTCTCGTCGCTTTATGATTTGGGCAGCACTGCAGTTAGTTGGGTGCATTGAGGTGACCAAGTACTTCGTTTAAAGCCCTGATGTGCTCTGGCTTTTTTTGAACCGGCTAACCGGCCAACGGGCTCAACCGTCAAGCCGTTTTCTGTCAAATTGATCGACCCAGCACCGCCGATCCGTAAATAGCTTCCTTTGCAGTTCTGGGTTCAAGGCAGTCACCGATGAGGTGGGTTTCATAACCCAGTTCTTTTATCTCGTGGTATAGTCTGTTGTCAGGGCGAATACCGATCGCGACCACCACTTTCTCTGCTTCAACAAAAACCTTGCTATCATCTTTGGCGACCAACTCTACTCCGTTGTCGAGCACTTTCGCAAGTTTATGCTCGGTTAAAATTTTTACCCTGTTTTTTCTGAGTTTACGCAGCAGAATTTTTTTGGTTATAGCTTCCAGATCTTTTGCAACCAAAGGCAGCATCTCTACCACCGTGACCTGCGATCCGTTCTTGGACAGATGATATGCAATCTCACAACCGGTTGCCCCACCCCCGATAATTACGGTGTTTTGGCTATCCGGCTGGTTGCCGTTTAATATCACGTCGAAAGTTACCACATTGGCCTTCTCTATACCCTCAATGTCCGGTAGCGCCGGCAGCGAACCGGTGGCCAGGATGACAACGTCCGGGTTTTCTTTTTTGATCGTATCGGCACCGACCGCATGGTTTAAATGTAATGAAACCCCGTATTTTGCAATCTGGGTTTTTTGAAACCGAATCAGGCTGCGCAGCTCTTTTTTATAGTCAGTTTTACTGCCCGGAACGAGTTGTCCGCCCAGAACACTTTGCTTTTCGCCACGGTGAGGCCATCCGGGACAAACTCCTGGGCGCTGATTTTAAATGAAATCGGAAAGTCCTGACCGAGTCTATTTCTGATTTCGGCAACGATTTCTTTTGCAAATCGCGTTCTTCCCTCAATATTCCTGCCATACTCGTCCTCACGTATATTCGAAAAACGAGATAAAAATTGATTGATCAGATAGCCATGGGCACCATGAATCTCCAGCAGTTCAAAACCGGCTTCTCGCGCTCTCTGGGCCGCATCGCCGAATTTGCTTATGATCTCCTGGATACCGTCGATGGTGAGCGGTGTCACTTCCCCCCTGATGGTCGGGCAAGCCAGGGGGGACAGTGCAAACGGTTTTCGATTTATCACTTTTTCAGATGTCTGTCGGCCGGCATGGTGGATTTGAATGGCTGGAATAGCACCTTCGGCCCTCATTGCGTCGGCGATTTTAGCCAGCTCCGCGATGTGTCTATCTTTGTCGATCCTGGCCTGATAGGGAGAAACAACCCCTTCCGGCGATACCGCGCAGGCTTCCATTATCACCATTGCCGGCCCGCCGGCAGCCCGCAACCTATAGTGTGCGATGGTTTTTTCCGTTATGGAACCGTCCTTTTCTATCAAAAAAGATGCCAGTGGCGGCAAAACAATTCTGTTTTTCAACTCAATATTTTTGAGTCGAAACGGTGAAAAAAGACTTTCCATGGTGTTTTTCCTACCCCGGATCGTTGTAGATGCGAACCGGGACTATCTTCGCAATGGGATAGATACAGTTGGTGATATAGGCCCCTTCTCACGGCCGCATAAACAAGGACCCAATATGTCAACTTAGAAAAATAATTGTGCGGATGTTTTGAGGTATCCAGAAGGATCTCGGATTCGTGATTTGAGAATATTTTTCTTTAGATTTCAGTAACTTGTCAGATTTAAACCTATAATAAATACATTCAAGGTTCAATCACTCAATTAAAAAATGGACCCGTCGGTTTTTGGTCCGGGCTTCCTCACTTTTGCCGGATTCGGCCGGTCGTTCCTTTCCAAAGCTCACGGCCGTTAGACGAGACGGCGCAATACCCTGCTGAATTAAAAAGCTTTTTACAATTCCGGCACGTCTATCACCGAGGGCAAAGTTGTACTCAGCGGTACCCGGTTCATCCGTGTGACCTTGAATAATAACATTAATTTCAGGGTATGACATGAGCCATTCAGCTTTTCTTATCAATATTTCTTGTGCTTCCGGAATGAGGGCATAACTTTTTTTATTGAAGTAGATATCTTCATTTTCAATTTCCTCTTTGGCTGCCCGGATTTCTATTTCTGAAGCTGCTTGAAGGCCTCCCTCTTCAATCACCTGTTGGTCTGATTGAATGTCAGATTCCTCCACAGCTTCCCGGGTTGGATATTGCTCAGGTTTAACAGCCTTCTTGGCGCAGGACACCGTTAAAATTAATAGTGACAGCAGGGATAAGAAGAACAGTACCAGCCACTTATTGTTTCGCATATTCTCCTCCTTTCTTCAAAACCCTCCCTTGATGTAGCTGATATGGCAGCACTTTATTTTATCTGAGATGGTTTCCGGTATTAGTATCAAAAAACACAAAGGATATCAACCAAATACACTTATTTTTCCAGCATGACCGCGCCTGTTTCGTAAGTTTTATAGCGCTTTCACCATTTTTTTGCGGGTTTCTTATAGAAAAAGGGTGTGTCGGAACACTTTTATAATTAATAAACTTTGTCCGGAAATGGAAGAATTTGATAGGCCTGTATGTTTACCAACGGCCCTGTTGGCCGTCGGTTTGCAATGCGGCTATTGGGCCTTAGCCCACCGGAGGCGGATAAAATCGGGTTTTGAAGTCAACGGCCCCCCGCAAAAGCGGGTGGGTTGCCTTTTCGGCCATAGGCCGAAGGGGCAGAAACACATCCGTGTTTCAAACGGTGCACTTGCAACCGGGTGCAAAGCGCACGGTTTGTATGGCAAGAAGCACTTTTATTGTTGATTGCCGGGCTTTATCACCAGTTTCTGACCGGGATAAATCGTGATGTCGTCTTTAAAGTTGTTGAATTTTCGTAATGTATCAACCGACAGGCCATAGACACGGCTGATACTGTAGAGGGTTTCTCCGGCTTTGACAATATGAAATTTTGTTCGGGTTTTTTCTTCTTTTTTGCTCGCGGCTTTCGGAACCTGGGTTGCAACCGGTTTAGTTTCGCTTTTCGCATTCTGTAAAGCGACCAATTCACTGGCCAATACGTCCATTCTCAGTGCTGTAGACGTTTCAAACTGATCAAATCTATCAATGGTGTGGGCAAATTTTTTGGTCTGGTTTTCCAGGCGAATGAAGTGTTCGTGAATTTTGTCAAATCGCCGAAGCTTATTTTCAAGCGCAACAACTCTGGATTCAAGGATCTTTACCTGTTCAGAATTGATTGACTTGTTTTTTGGGAAAAAAAACCCGACAACCAAAATCACCAGAATCAAAAGGCTGATGCCCAGCGCAGAAAACGAAAGTAATTTGTTGGATGGGAAACTTGGCTGTACCGGATTTTTATAGCCTTCTCCGTTATAATATTCTTCATCGGCAACGTCCTGTGAAGAGCTATCATAAAAGCTATCATTCATATTTATGCTTCCTTTTGATAGTTAATATAAAAGGCGGTTGACTCTGATAGGCAACGTTTAATCTGACGAGTCCCGGGGTGTATCCTCTGAATCTCGGGCCTGGTCAATTAATTCTTCCAGGACAACCACATCCATAAGACCTATTTCCTCTTCGGTTGACCGAGAAAGCCACTCTGCAATTGCCTTATCCGCACATTTTTTTTTGGGTTTGGGGGGTGTTTGATTAGCCATTGTGACGCAAGCTCCTATTCCACGATTACGACTGCCTGTTTTTAAGATGTACGTGTTCGATTCTGTTACTACTATATATGCTGTCTGTCAAGCGAAATCACTACAATATATGGTAGTTTATGGTCTTTAGGTTCAATTCAGTTTGACAACCCTTTAAGCTGTAAATAAAACATACTCAGATCCATTATCTTTAGGCGGGAGGTGAAAAAATGGAAATTACAATAACTAGCTCGGCTTTTGCTGAGGGCGGTATGATTCCAAAACGCTACACTTGCGATAGCCGGGATGTTTCTCCGGATCTGGCCTGGTCGGGAGTGCCGGAAGGCACCCAAAGCATTGCCCTTATATGCGATGATCCAGATGCACCCATGGGTACCTGGGTTCACTGGGTACTTTTTAATCTGCCTGCGGACCTGGCAGGGTTGCCGACTGCCGTCGGCCCGGATGAAATGCTGGCCAATGGCGGGTTGCACGGGAAAAATGATTTCGGCAGGCTGGGGTACGGCGGTCCATGTCCACCGGGAGGCACCCATCGATACTATTTTAAACTGTATGCGCTGGATATACGGCTCGATCTGGATAGCGGTATAACAAAAACCCAGTTGTTGGATGCCATGGATAGCCACATCCTGGCTGAAGGCCAATTAATGGGCAGGTATACGCGGTAATCGAAAGATTTGCAAAGATGAGCAATCCAGATGTGAAATGCCGGAAAAGCATACAACCCTTTCGGTGCGAAGGTTGTCTTCTCTGGCGCAGTTCATTTTGAAGCGGTTGGCAATCCGCCAAAGATCCGGCGGACTAGTCCGCCAAAGTTCTCTGGCGGATAAAATCGGGCTTGTCCGCCTCAGGCGTGGTTTTGAAGTCAACGATCACCCGCAGAGCGGGTTAAATGAATTTTCGGCCATAGGGCGGAGAGGCAAAAGCACATCCGTGCTTTAATCGGTGCACTTGCAACCGGGTGCAAAGCATCCGGTTTGTAAGGCAAGAAACCACTGCTAGGCTTTATCCGTTTCCACCCGATTTTTGTAGGGCTGATAATATTCAAATACTTTTTTAATATAGTGACGGGTAGATCTAAAAGGGGGAACACCGTTGTGTTTTCTTACGGTTTTCATGCCGGCATTATAGGCAGCCAGTGCC
>CAMYNZ010000028.1 GCA_947259865.1 uncultured Desulfobacterales bacterium
TAGGGCCAGAGATTAGACTGAAAAACACGGCGACCTTAAAATACTTGTTGATTTTTACCTTTGCGAGCTTTGCGGCTCTGCGTGAGACAATAATTTACTCTAAAAAGCACTAAAAAAACGGTAATAAAATTAAAGACACCTGAACTATGGGCAAAAACATTCTGGGACTTGACATAAAAAAAACCGAAGTTTCGGCCGTTTTGATCAACAGCAGCTTGAAAGCCAGTCGTATAGAAGCCTTTGCGTATGTGCCCATCGCAAAGCAGGAAAATATGGATAAAGGTGTTGCTGATGCGCTGAAAGTGCTGCATGAGAATATGGATCTAACCGGATCAGTCTGCATTGCATCCTTTCCGGCCGACCAGATATCTTTCAGGAATGTAACTGTCCCATTCAAGCAACCCAAAAAGATAAAACAAATCCTGCCTTTTGAGCTGGAACCGACGTTACCGCATGCGGTGGAAGATCTCATCATCGATTTTCGAGTGGTCAATACCCAGGGCCCGGAAGAACAAACCAACTTGTTCACGGCGGCCATTAATATCTCAAGTCTCAAGAAATATCTTGAACTGTTGGCAACCTTCGGGATTGAGCCTGAAACAGTAACCGTGGGCGGCTATCCGCTAGCGCTGTGTCTCGTCAATTTAGCGGATATTCCCGAAAATGCGATGTTCGTCGAGATGGACAATGAAAAAAATACATTATCGGCCTTTATATCCGGTCAAATATGCCTGATCCGATCCTTTCCCGCAGGCTCTGAAAGCACATCCCGGCTGGAATCGTTTTGCAAAAATATTCAGCGAACCATTCATGCCTTTGAAGATACCACCGGTATGACATTCAAACCGGACACCATTTTCGTCACCGGCAGCAATCTGGGTGAAAACGGTTTTGAAAAAAACGTGGCTCAGGAGCTTGATATCCCCACCCGGCGGACGGATTTGGCTCGGGATATCAATCTCAAGCTGGACAATCATCCGTTACCATCCTGGAACCCGAGTAAAATGGACAGCGCTTTGGCACTGGCACTCATTGAAGTCGCAGGTATTCGGGGTCTGAATTTTCGGCAAGGTCCCTTTGCCATCGCAAAGCGATGGACCGAGCACAAAAAAAGCCTGATCATAACAGGCATCCTGGCGGCAGCAGTTCTGCTGTTAGCACTGGTCAATTTCACCCTGGACTTTTATACCAAACAAAAAAAATCAGACACCCTCAGCGCCCAGATCAATCATATTTTCAAACGCACGTTTCCGGATGACAAACAGGGTAAGGACCCTTTGGGCCAGATGCGTAAAAAAATAGATGAGGCCCGCCAGGCGTCGCTATCCCCGGGCAAATCTGCTGGAAGCAACCGCATGATCGATATTCTAAATGAAATCAGCATCCGGGTCGACAAACAGATCGACGTCGAATTTACCCAAATGGTGATCGGGGAAGAAAACGTTCTTATCACAGGCAACACCGGGGCATTTAATTCAGTCGATGCTATGAAAAGCCAACTTGAACAGGCAGCAGTGTTTAAAACGGTGACGATTCTCTCCAGCAACAAGGATAAATCCGGCAATCGCATCCGCTTTAAACTCAAGCTTGAAATTTGAAGGTATAGTGAAACATGGCCATAAAAATATCAAAACGTGAAAAATACGCCGTCTGGGTTGGGGCGGGATTGATCGGAATTTTTGTCATCACCCAGCTGATCATTGCACCTTTATTGGACAAGCGAGATCGACTTATCAGAGAAATTCAAGTCAACACCAAAGTATATAAAGATATCCGTGTCCTGGAAAAAGAGTATGAAGTCCTTAAAAATAGGGCTGACACGGCCCAAAAAAGCATGCGGACCCGACCCAAAGGCTTTACGCTTTTCTCCTTTCTCGATCAGCTCGCAGTCCAGGCCGGGCTAAAAGACAACGTTGAATACATGAGACCCACTACGACCAACAACGAAAACAGCCCGTACAAAACATCGGTGGTGGAAACCAAGCTGCAAGCTGTTACCCTGGAACGGTTGACGGCATATATCTATATGATTGAAACATCCAGCAACATGGTCAGTTTAAAAAGACTTTCGATTACCAAAAAAAGCAAACAAACCGGTTATGTAAACGCTGTGTTGCTGGCAGAAACAGTTGAGCTGTAATCCCGGCTTGTAATCATAATTTCCCATGGTGTATAATAATACAGCACCGTTTTAACAGTGGAATATTGAGAAACCGCACCCATAAAAATATATTGCCGTATAAATAGCGATTATAATGTCTAAGCCCCTAATAACACGGATAAAACAGGTAAATAAAATGAAAACCTTTGTTTCTTGTTTCAAAATGACCACTCGTTTCGGGCTTATTTTTTTGCTGTTAGCCAGCATATCATTCTCTCCGGCGCAAGCCGCCCGTAACGCAGCCAAATCCAACGCAAAACAGCAGCGGTTTGTAACCATCGACTTCAATAATGTCGATATCAATGTCTTTATAAAATTCATCAGCGAACTGACCGGTAAAAATTTCGTCATTGACCAAAGGGTCAAGGGAAACGTAACGATCATTTCACCGACCAAAATCTCCATTAAGGAAGCCTACCGGGTATTTGAATCGGTTCTGGAGGTTCACGGTTACAGCGCAGTAAAGGCCGGCCAAGTTACCAAAATCATTCCGGCACCGGATGCCCGTTCAAAAAACATTGAAACCAGGCTCAGAGCTGAGGTTACCGCCCCCCAGGACAGACTGGTCACCCAGCTGATGCCGTTGCGATATGCAAATCCCACTGAAATTAAACGTCTTTTCACGCCGATGGTTTCCAAAAGCAGCGTGATCGTCGACTATCGGCCAACCAATATGCTGATAATTACCGATGTTTATTCAAACATACGGCGGCTGATGAAAATTCTGGATGCGATAGATTTGCCCGGTGTCGGGCGGGAAATCACGGTCGTCCCGCTGGAGTATGCCGATGCTGTCAAGTTGGTAGGCATTTTAGATACGGTATTTCAGCCCAAACCAACCGGTAAAAAGGCGCTACAGCAGGAAAAAGCTAAATTCGTAGCTGATGATCGCACCAATACGATTATCCTGCTAGCCAGCGAGGACGATACTTTCAGGATCAGACAATTGATCAGAATGCTGGATAAAGAAACGCCCCGGGGCAAAGAAAAGATCCGGGTCTATTATCTTGAAAATGCAACGGCCGAAGAATTGGCCAAGGTTCTTTCAGAGCTGCCAACCAAACAGGGGGCGACAGCCAAGGGCAAAGGTGCTCCGGCGCTTTCGGAAGACATCAGAATCACAGCCGACAAAGCCACCAACAGCCTGATAATTTCCGCCGCCAGCGACGATTATGTGATCATCGAAGAAATCATCAAAAAACTGGATATCCCCCGGTCCATGGTTTACATCGAGGCCTTGATCATGGAAGTCAAGGTGGGCAAAGACTTTCGCCTGGGTACCGAATGGCGGGCAGTCGGCGATGCCAGCATCGGCAACCGGGATGCTGCCTATGGCGGTGGTTTTGTCAATCAGCCCGAGCAATCGGCTTTAACCAATTTTGGGACGGGAGTCCCCCCCGCCGGTTTTTCCCTGGGCGTATTCACACAGGCCATCGATATCGCCGGCGTGCAATTCAATAATCTTACAGCCGTCGTCAATGCCTTTCAGGACGATGAAGACGTCAACATTCTGTCAACACCGCAAATACTGACCACCGACAATGAAGAGGCCAAAATCAATGTCGGTGAAAATATTCCCTACCAGACCCGGGTTTCAACCTCTGATAATGAAACCTTTAATACGTTTGAATACCGGGATGTGGGCACGGTCTTGACAATTACGCCCCATATCAGCAAGGATCGACTGGTTCGACTGAGCATTTCACTTGAGGTCAAAAACGTGTCTTCAACATCGCTTGATCTTCAGCCAACCACTGGGGTACGCACCATTGACACAACTGCCATTGTAAAAGATACCAATACGATCGTCATCGGCGGTCTGATCGACGACAAGACCTCGATCTCGGAATTTAAAGTACCCCTGTTAGGAGATATCCCCATCTTAGGATGGCTGTTTAAATCCCGCAGTACCAGCCGGCAAAAAACCAATTTATTCGTATTTCTGACGCCTCGCGTTGTACAAACGCCGGCTGAGGCTGCAGATATCTATGGTCAAAAAAAGGGGCACATCGATAAGGTCCGAGAAGGCCAAATCAAAATGTACAAAAATAACAAGACTGCCAAACCCGAATCCGAATTTTAGAATTGACATCAACTGAGCCCACTATGTTTTCCGAACAGCTTTTTCACATACTCAATGCCAAATTCGGCCTTTCAGAGGAAGTGCTTGAAGACAGTCGACGCATAAAAAATGAAAAGGGCGGCAGTATCGGTGATATACTGGTTGGACGGAACATAATTAAAGAGTCTGAGTTGCTCGAAGCTTTCAGCATACAGTATGACATGCCCTTTTGGCCGGATCTTCCCCTGGAGGCCGTTGACTCCAATTTTACCCAGAAAGTTCCAATTCAATTTCTGAAAAAATATATCATGGTGCCGTTGATGATTGACGGGAAAACAGCGGATCTTGAAAAACCCGGCGAACCGGATAATCAGCCGGCGGTTACCCAAAAACCAAAATGTGTGATTGCCCTGCATGACCCGACCAGCTTTCAGCCCCTGGATGATCTTGCTCGAATTATGGAATTGACCGAATATCAGCTGGTTCTTTCGACCAAAGATGCCATTTTGTCCGCCATAAACATTTGTTATGATCTCAGCCGTGATTCAGCAGAGCAGCTGGTTCAGAACATGGAAGAAAACGGCAGCACCATCATTGATGAAATTGAAGACACGGCCGACCTGCTGGATGATACCAGTGATGCACCAATTATAAAACTCGTAAACCATATCATTTCCCAGTCCGCCAAGGCCAGAGCCAGTGATATTCATATCGAGCCCTACCAGGACAGTTTTAAAGTGCGGTATCGTGTAGACGGAATTCTCTATGATTTGCTCAGTCCCCCGAAATGGATTCAGCCCACCCTGATTTCCAGAATCAAGGTTATGGCTAAATTAAACATCGCTGAAAAGCGCCTGCCCCAGGACGGACGTTTTGATGTCAAAATTGGCGCCCAGGACGTCGACGTCAGGGTTTCGACACTGCCGACATCTTTCGGTGAGCGGGTGGTCATGCGGCTGCTTAACAATACAAGTTCCCTGCTGACGCTTTCGGAACTGGGCCTGGAACCGCAACGGTTAAAACTACTCGAGCAAATGGTGAGCACACCCCATGGCATTATTCTGGTCACAGGGCCCACCGGCAGCGGTAAGACCACAACGCTGTATGCCATTCTGACGTCGATTCAAAAGCCGGATATAAATATTATTACCATTGAAGATCCGGTTGAATACCAGATAAAGGGTATCAACCAGATACAGGTGAATCCAAAAATTGAGCTTACTTTCGCCAAAGGCCTTCGATCAATCGTCAGGCAGGACCCGGATGTCATTCTGGTGGGTGAAATTCGGGATAAAGAAACGGCTGAAATCGCCGTGCAATCCGCATTGACCGGGCACCTGGTTTTTTCTACCCTGCATACCAATGATTCGGCCAGCGCGATCACACGTCTTGTTGATATCGGCGTCGAGCCTTTCCTGATCTCATCTTCGGTTATTGCTGTCGCTGCTCAGCGCTTGATCCGGGTACTCTGCAGTAACTGCAAGGAAGCTTATGTGGCGGATGAATGGGCCCTGGAGCCACTGGGTCTTAAACCCGACCAATTAAAAAGCAGGAAATTCTATAAAGCCAAGGGCTGCGAAAACTGTTTTCAGACAGGATATAAAGGGCGAATCGGAATTTTTGAAATTATGGTTCTGGATGACAACATCAAAAGTCTGATATTGCAAACGTTTGATTCCAACCGTATCAGAAAAGCGGCCCTGAACCAAAAAATGGTCTCCCTTCGTCGGGATGGGATCCATAAAGTCCTGGGGGGGCAGACAACCATTGAAGAGGTCCTCAGAGTGACGCAAATATAGCCCGCCGGCAATTATTTCAAACCAGCCTCCTTATAATAGCGCATCGCCCCGGGGTGGATTTGGGCCGACAGCCCGGCCAACATGTCCTTCTTCTTCAAAACCGTGGGGGCAGGATACAGCTTTTCAAAATCCTCTAAGTTGTTAAAAACCTCTTTGGTGATGGCATACACCACGTCATCCGATATTTTAGCGGAGGTGACAATAGTCGCCCTGACACCGAAAGTATCGACATCTTTGGTATTCTTGGCATCCGGGTATAGCTTTACCGGAATTTTGGCCCTGGCGTAATAGGGATACTTGGACACCAGTGTCTCAATGCCGGTAATGATGACAAAGCGCACTTTTCTGGCGCCGGCAGTAGCCTCTTTGATGGCACCGCTCGGATGTCCCGCCGTATAGAAAAAGGCATCGATTTGCCCTTCCTGCAGCAGCCCGGGAGCGTCACTGGTCCTGGCGTCTTGAACCATCAGATCACGGTTGAAGTTGATACCGACTGCGTCTAAAGCGTCTAAGGAATTCTGACGCTGACCGGAGCCGGGGGAGCCGATGTTTACGCGCTTGCCTTTGAGGTCCTTGATGCTGTGAATATCAGCATCAACGGCCGCTACCAGCGAAATCGACTCCGGATGGACGCTGAATACGGCTCGCAGATCCGATTGGGGACCTTTGTCTCTCCACTCGGCCAGTCCATTTATGGCCTGGTATTGCTGATCGGCCTGGACGATTCCGAATTCCACCTCGCCGGCCATGATAGCGTTGATATTATTCACCGAACCTTCCGTAGAGGCTACCTCGCATCGGATGCCGTAAATATCTTCTTTCTTATTTACGAAACTGGCAATAGCATCACCGGTAAAATAGTATACTTCGGAGCTGCTACTGGTACCGATTGTCACAATCCTTTTTTCGGCTTTTGCCGGTTCCTCGGTTTTTATGGGTGTTTCGGTTTTTGGCGCTGGTGTGACTTTCTGTGGTGTTTCGACTTTATCTTCCTCAGTAGGACCACAGCCCACCACAAGGGCAAAACCGAATGTAAGTGCAATAAACACAATTAAGAATTTTCTCATTTCATCTTCCTTTTGGTTCGTATTTTTGACCCTGAGATCGTTGGAATTCTGAATTAGAATCCTTTTTCCATTTTTTGTTCAATGCAACCGGTTTGTATGGCAAAAATAAAACACACCGATTGATCTGAATTTTAATCCATGGAGTCTATCAAAAATCGGAATTTTATTCAATATTTCTACCGTGAATGCTGGATAATAAGCGTAATATCAGATAGTTAAATTTAAGATCCCTGCCCTTACCCGGCCAAGTCAAGGTAATTGGGTATTGTGAACCGGATATTAACCTGGCAGCTGAGGACGGTTTTCAGAGGGTTTTGAAATAAGGAAAACTGGAGAGAAGTCTGCGGAGAGAATTAACTCAGGGGTCGGAACCGGCCCCTGGATTAACCATTTTACCTGCAGCAACGCATTGGAAACTGCCGCTGCTAGGGATGGATGCGTTTTCTTAAACGCTCTGCATTTTTAGGGTCCCTGTAGGAAACTATCGGCACCGGTGAGCGCCGAAACATCTTTTCAGCAACGGAACCAACAAACATATATTCCAGGTTGGTGCGCCCTTTAATGCCCATTACGATCATATCAACGTTTTCTGTGACCGCCGTTTTTAATAATTCATCTACCGGGTCACCCACCCGTATGACGGTCTTAATCTTATCGGCCGGGAAGGCATACGCTTTTATAAACTTCTCTAATTTAGACTGGCGCTCGTTTCTGATTTTGGCAACATATTGTTCACTGTCCACTTCATACCCCATGGATGATATCGTTCCGACCGCTTGCACATCACGCACGTTAATAATGCTCGCTACAATCAGTTCTGCATCCAGCCTTTTGGCAAGCGTTACCGCATAGCCGAATATGCTTTCGGCATATTCTGAAAAAGCCAGGGCCACCATTATTTTCTTGGGTTCATCCATGTTGGGTTCCTTATTTGACTGGAAGCGGTTTAAAGCCGGTTCCAATTATAATCCATGCTCCGAAAAATACCTGGCCGCACCTGCATGCGGTTGTATGCCGGTATCACTCTTGTCCGCTGACCGAACAGTGAACGAGGATAGGGCCGGATGAGCACTTTGCAGGCGTTTTTGATTGCTATGAATGGCTTCGATGATTTGGTAGACCGTTTCTTCATCGAGATCTTCCGGAGCCACCAGCGTCATTCTTGTCCCGAACGTCGTGAGGCCCTTTGGATAAGGTGGATACGTATTGGCAGCGATATTGATTTTTAAAAAAGCGGGATGATCGTTGACCAGTTTTTTAGTATCACTATCATTCATGTCCGCCAGACCGCCTTTACAGCGCTCGAGCAACTGCTGCAATGACGGATCGGGGTGTACGCCGATGTGCACCATCGCCTGTACCGTGCCGTAACAAAATGCCATCGAATCCTGTGACTGGGAAGCGGGCAATTCTTGCACCAGACTAAAATCTGCCTTCGACCAGTTTTTAGCTCTCATAATCGTATCAACCGTAAGATTCTCAAGCGATCTGGGTGCACCGGCATTAATCCGTTTGCCCTTCAACCCTTCCAACGAAGTGATGCCCGCATCCCTGCGCACAACCAGTGTGACAGGAATGTCATAGAGCGGGACAAGGGTGCGCAAATTTTCGTAGCCGATATCAAGAAACTTGAAATAACCGGTTTTTTTAATGGCATCGTGCAGCATGCGCGAATCCACCAATCCGATATCCAGAGCACCTCCCCGAAGGTTTGTAAGATTATGCATGTCGTCAGGTGCCGGAACCGTTTTGCAGTCAATATCATCTGCGTGACTGTTGATCATTCTGCAGATGGCTCGGCCGGTAAAGTGAGAAAAAGTTCCGGCCTTTCCGGTACCTAACAGAATATCGAGGGCATGAGCGGAAATAGGGAATAATCCGATGATTAAAATTACGGCAATGAAAGGAGCTTGCTTGAAAACCCGGATAAAACAGAGGTTCTTTACATGTTTGCTGGTAATCATGTTTTCCTCCGCTAGCTATAAATCTTATAATAATTACGCTTTCGAGGCAGATCAGATCCCGAATGGATGACGCGTCACTCATCCGGTATGCCAATTCAGCTAAATTTGAATATTCCTTAGCCGCAACACCGAACAATTGGCGTTATCCGTGACTCTCTGGGAACAGGAATTACTGAAAATCTCGTTAATATCACGGCGGCGGTTGTGGTAGACCACAATCAGATCTGCTCCCCACTTGTCAGCGGCTTTTATGATTTCTTCCCAGTTTTTTCCGGTTCTTATGGTGTATGATACGGTTTCATCACAGTTGTTTTTGATGAATTGCTCCAGCGACTGTTTAAATCTAGCCGTCGCTTCCTGGCGCACCTCATCGGAGATATAGGACGCAACCAGGGGCATACCAAATCCGGGCATAACGCTAACCAGCTGAATCTCGGCGCCGCTCTGCTTGGCAAGCGCGGCCGCTTTTTGATAGACCGCTTTGGCAGTATCGGGATAGTCAACCTCTATCGGCACAAGAATTTTTTTAAACATAATAGACTCCCAAAGAAAGGATACAATCCAGTATCGATGGATTTCTCTCCCGCAAGATCGGGATCCCACAGATCGAGTATCAATATGTGGGAGCGGCATGCCAGCCGCGATTGAAACGGCATCTCCGCTACGCCATGGCAGGCTAAACAGGGCCGACGCGGCACTTTCGGTCGTCAAACAGCCGCTTCCAGTTTTTGCTTTCGGCCACGCTGTAAAAACCAGACTAACCCATATAGCAGCAGCGCCGGTATGAACATTAGTTGTTTCGGGGGCCGTTTGGCCGGTACCTGGATGTTCAGTATTTCCTGGTCAAAGTCGATTCCGGCTTTTTCAGCCGCACTTGAGAAGACCACATTATCAATCAGGGTTTTGCCGGCTTCATCACGGGTTTCAAGTCCCATAGCGGCCAGTCTGTCAGCCCCGCTGCTTTCGGCCCCCACCGGTAGCATTACTGTCTTGGTGAATTCACGCCCGTCATCTTTTTCGCCTTTCAGCATTATTCTCACCTGGGAGCCGGTTTCCATATCGGCCACCATCTGCTCGAGTTTAGTGGCCGGTTCTTCGGCAAGCGGCGGATAAACCATGTCCCACCAGAAACCGGGGCGAAACAGGGTAAGTGCGACGAGCAAAAGCGCAACGGTTTCCCATATCCGGCTTTTGGTCAGGAAGTACCCCTGGGTGCCCGCGGCAAACGCCAGCATGGCAGCAATAGCGGCAACGATCACAATGATCAGCACAAACCAATTGGCAACACCGATCATCAACAACTGGGTATTAAAGATGAAGAGAAACGGCAAAACGGCGGTTCGAATGTCGTAGGTAAAGCCCTGGATACCGGTACGGATCGGATCACCACCGGATATGCCGGCCGCCGCAAAGGCCGCCAACCCCACCGGCGGCGTGTCATCGGCCAGGATGCCGAAATAGAAGACAAAAAGATGTACAGCAATTAAGGGAACGATCAGGCCATTTTGCGCACCCAGGTCGACAATCACCGGTGCCATCAGGGTCGACACCACGATATAGTTGGCCGTAGTCGGCAGGCCCATCCCCAGAATAAGGCTGATGATGGCGGTAAAGACCAGAATCAGCATCAGATTCCCGCCCGAGATAAACTCGACAAATTCGGTCATGACAAGCCCGATGCCGGTCAGGGTGACGGTTCCGACGACGATTCCGGCTGCGGACGTGGCCACACCGATACCGATCATATTTCTGGCTCCGGCGACCATGCCTTGAATCAAATCGTCAAAGCCGCGCTTGAAGGAAAACTCATCCCCCTTCATCTTGCGGAAGACACCTTTTAACGGTCGCTGGGTGATCACCATGACAATCAGCAGGACCGTTGCCCAGTAAGCAGATAGCGCCGGGGAAAGCCGTTCCACCACCAGACACCACATCAGCACCACGATGGGCAGCAAAAAGTAATAACCGGCCTGGGCCGTCCGACCTAGCGGCGGCAGTTCGTTAATCTCATGGCTGGTATCCAGCTCCGGCACCTTGCAGGCATAAAAAAGCAGCACAAGGTAGGCAATCATCAACACTACGGCCACAATGTATATGGCTGCGCCACCGGTCAAAGTTTTTATCCAGCCCATCCCGTAGTAGGTAACGCCTCCTATGATGATTATAAACAGAAATGTCAGCACAGCTGACATCAATTTCTGGGAAAGGGTTTTGGTCACCAGTTTTTGCATTCCCTTCAAACCCATTTTACAGGCTTCGAGGTGGACGATATAAACCAGTGCGATATAAGAGATGATAGCCGGCAGGAAAGCGTGCTTGATGACCTCGACATAGGAGATGCCGACATATTCGACCATCAGAAAGGCTGCCGCACCCATCACCGGCGGCATTAACTGGCCATTGGTTGAGCAGGCCACCTCGATTGCCCCGGCTTTTTCAGCGCTGAAGCCGACTTTTTTCATCAGGGGGATGGTAAAGGTACCGGTGGTGACCACGTTGGCAATCGATGACCCGGAGACCAGACCGGTCAAACCGGATGAGACCACCGCAGCTTTGGCGGGGCCGCCCCGAAGATGACCGAGCCCGGCAAAAGCGGTGCGAATAAAGTAGTTACCGGCGCCGGCCGACTCGAGCAGCGCACCAAACAACACAAACATAAATACCATTCCGGTCGAAACTCCCAGCGCAACCCCAAAAACACCCTCGGTGCCAAGCCAGTAGTGGGACATCCCCTTATTCAGACTGGCGCCCTTGTGCGCAATGACATCGGGCATGTAGGGGCCGCCAAAAGTATAGATTATAAATACGGCGGCGACAACCATCAGCGGCGGACCCAGCGCGCGCCGCGTTGCCTCCAGCAGCAAAATCAAACCGGTAACGGCGACAATTAGATCCAGCTGGGTTGGAAGACCCGGACGATCGGATAATGCTTCATAAAAAATCCATAGATAGGCCGCACAAAACGCGGCCACCAATCCCACAATCCAGTCCTGAACCGGAATGTATTTTCTGGGCGATGATTTAAATGTGGGATAGGCCGTGTAGGCCAGAAAAACGGCAAAAGCCAGGTGGATTGCCCTTGCCTCCGTATCGTTTAAAACAAAAAAATTAAAGATAAAGGGCAGGGGAGATGCGTACCAGAGCTGAAACAGCGTCCAAATCAGCGGTACGAAAAAAAGAATTTTTTTGGGAATCGCACCGGTTGGATTGCGGGCCCCCGTATCCGATTCGGCAATCATCTCCTGAAGCTGTTCTTCGGATTTCAGGCTATCTGTCGATTCAGTCATTGCGATGATTCCTTTTTGAAAATAATGATATTGGTCTACACATCTTAGGTCGGGTTCTGGGTTGGAGCAAGAATTGAAAAATATCTCAGCGATTTTACAGAGCAGTTTTGGCGTAGAATGCATAACCGGCAGACAAAGTGCGCCGCACCCGCGGCGCACTTGTCATATCCATAAATGATTACATCAAGCCGGCTTCTTTGTAGTATTTCTTTGCGCCTCTGTGCAAGGGGGCCGAGAGACCATCTTTGATCATCTCTTCTTTTTTCAGAACCTTAAAGGCCGGATGAAGCTTTTTGAACTGGTCAAAGTTTTCAAAAACCGCCTTGACCACATTGTAGATGACGTCTTCCGAGACTTTAGACGAAGTAACAAATGTGGCGCCGACCCCAAAAGTCTTGGTGTCCTTGGGCGTTCCGCGATACATACCGCCGGGTATCGTGGCGGTTCGGTAGTAGTCGTTCTTTTTTACCAGCTTGTCAATCTTCCTACCGGTTACATTTACCAGCACCGAGTCGCAGGAGGTGGTGGGCTCTTTGATGGAACCGCTGGGATGCCCCACGGTAAATACCATGGCATCGATCTTGTTATCGCACAGCGCTTTGCCCTGCTCGGCGGACTTTAGCTCGGAAGCCAGTTTAAAAGAACCTTTGGTCCAGCCGTAGGCCTTCATAACCACTTCCATGGTGCCGCGCTGACCGGAACCGGGGTTGCCGATGTTGACTCGTTTGCCCTTGAGATCTTTGAAGTCTTTAATGCCGGAATCGGCACGGGCGACCACCGTAAAGGGCTCGGGATGAACCGAGAATACGGCGCGCAGATCTTTATTGGGACCTTTGTCTTTAAACTTGCTGGTGCCATTATAGGCGTGGTACTGCCAGTCGGACTGGGCAACCCCCATATCCAGCTCACCAGCCCTAATGGTGTTCAAATTATAGACAGAGCCGCCGGTGCTTTCAACCGAGCAACGAATACCGTGCATTTTCCTGGATTTATTCACCAGGCGACAGATGGCCCCACCGGTAGGATAGTAGACCCCGGTCACACCGCCGGTGCCGATGGTGACAAACTTGGTTTCGGCAACCGCATCGTTGGGCGCGGTGCTCATAAAAAGTACGAGGCCGAATAAAATGGCCACACTGAAAATTAATGTCTTCTTCATTTGACCCTCCTTTTATTGAATAAATGGTTACGAGTTAACTCCCTTCACCAAAATGAATTGTTACGTTGGATGTTAACCTTCCCCTCTATTTATGGGTGCGTTGTATTAATACTATCCAACTAAAAATGAAGGATAGAGGATGAAGCTAGAAGTCCATGACATGTGGCAGGCAAGACGCTCATATTATCCCTTTGGGGTATATGTTTTATGGGCATCGCAATACAGAAGTGACCAACACCATTATTCAAATATAGTTAGCATATCGAAATGCAAAAGCAAGTATTTTTTTCAAAATTTAACGGAACCAAGTTCAAGGTTCAGGGTTCCAGGTATAAGGTTCAAGGTTATAAAGACATTAAACCACAGTTTGTTGCTGTCTGCATTTGGACAGCTGCAACAATCACCCCATGAAAGTAGCGACAAGCGTCACTGGATCCCCTGTAACTGCTTGCTTTTGACATTGCTCAACCTTGAACCTTGAACCCTGAACCTTGAACCCTGAAACACTGAATCCAGGCTTTTCATAGATTCAAAGCGTGTTTTTCTGCAACAATACTATAAAATTATGCTCCAATTATTTTAGAACCACTTATTGTAAATTTTGTCGTATTCTCCACTGGTTTGCATTTCGAGTATGGCAACATTGAATATTTCTTTATAAAAATTACTGCCAGTTTGAGGAAAAACGATGCCGTATCTCTGTTCATCAAAAATATTTCCGACTACTTTGATAGACGGATCTTTTTTTGAAATATACATGAGCGCAGGGGCGTCATAAACCACGGCATCGACTTTGCCTTCTTTTAGATTCCTGATTAGATCGTCAAATGTGTCTGCTAAAACAACGATGATATCATGATAGCGAAGATATTCTTCACTGGTTGTGCCTTTAATCACTGAAACCTTTCTATTATTGAGATCTGCCAGCCCTTTAATCTCTCCATGTTCCAACCTCTCAACGGTGAGTGACGACGAAAGGGAAGCCGTAAAGGCCGCAAACCATATAATACCAATAATCATCCAACAGGTTGCAACCAATCTGCCTTTTATCTTTCTGGGGTATTTGTCTCCATATCCAACCGTCGTCATGGTCACAATGGCCCACCAGTATGCATCTAGAATCCCTCTCCTGTAATTGATGGCAAAACTTTTAGGATCACTATCGGATTTTTCAAAGTACCAGATAAGATGGGCGATAAGCGTAAGACCGATGACAAAGAATATGAGTGATAGACCGATGGCCCTGAAAATAGGTAAATAGGGAATAAAAGCTTTGCTTTGTGGTTCTGCTCTGGCGGCAACGATTAATCCGGAATCAAAAAAAGGTTGAGAAAAATCAACTCTCTTCTCTCTTTCGGCAGTAATTGTAATCCCGGAAAAATTTATATCGCATTCACCTGATTCAACCGCATACAGCACATCTGTGACGCTTTTGTAATATACAAACTCCGGTATAAGATTATTTTGTTTACAGATACTATTTGCCATATCAATACAAAAACCCCTTAAATCTTTAAAAACAAACGGCGGAAACTCCTTTACGGCAATCTTTATTTTTGTCCCTGTTTCAGCGACAATTGAAGGAGAAAAAAATAGAATAATAATAGTGATTATGATTAACTTCTTCATTATTCGGCCTTTTGTTAGCTAATTGGCAAAAGGTAGTTATTTCAGGGGTCAGGGAGTTTTCTGGAAAATGGACCGTCATTCCTGCGAAACAGACTGTGTCGTAATTGACAAAACGACACATTCTGCTGTTTTGTCATTCCGGTCCCGGATCAAGTCCGGCATGACGGGAAGAAATAAAACGCTTTTTAGAATTATGACACACCCTGGAAAGCAGGAATCCAGCAAAGCTATCTCCAGTTAACCTGGATGCCCGCTACCGGATCAAGTCCGGCACAGGCTTCGCGAGCATGACAAGAAAAACACCCCGACTGCTCAGTTACTTAGAATTGGATATAAGAATAAAAATTATACTGCAGCGTGTTTCCAGATTGAGCGCAACATGTAGAAATACGGCCCGGTTATAATAAAAACTTAAATACCGAAGGCATAATGGGTTGTCAATTAGGAATTTTCTGGCATTACTTTCCCACGATCCTATATTACTTTTTTGGGTGTATACTTTTCGGCCAGAGAACAATAATATTGTGCTTCCTCCGCACGCCCCCGCTTGCGACACCCGGCGGCATACAAGGCGGATTTCCGTTTCAACATGTTAACCCCGGCATCGTATTGGTCGACTGACAGCATCTGGCTGTCCAATATTTTTTTTATGGCCTGGATCCGGAATTTATCCAGGGCCGGTTGCCTGGAAAGTTGATCGGCATGCCCGCCGCGCTTGATGATGAGCGGCGTCTCGATGAGATAGACCGGGCACCTGCAACTGACCCGGAGCCACATATCGTAATCCTCGCAGGCCGGCAGACTTTCATCAAACAGCCCGAACTCGTCAAAAAGGCCGCGCCGTACCATTACCGCAGAGGGGCTGACAAGGCACAGGGCCAGGGACCGTTCAAAAATCATTCCCGAAACCTTTCGATGGCGTTCCCTGGGATTTACCCGCACGCCGTTTCTGATCCAAATCTCTTCAGTCTGACAGATCAAGGCCTCCGGGGTTGACCTCAGAAATTCCGACTGGATGGTCAACTTATCCGGCAACCAAAGATCATCTGAATCCAAAAAAGCCATAAACTCGCCGGATGCGGCTGCGATCCCCCTGTTTCTGGCCGCACTGACGCCTTTATTGGGCTGGCAAATGCGCTTAATTTTGCCGCCATAGCCATTGAGAATCTGCGGGGTTTCGTCCGTTGACCCGTCATCCACCACAATCAGTTCAAAATCACTATAATCCTGGTCCAATACCGAGT